>CAYYBI010000332.1:0-4608 GCA_964469835.1 uncultured Rhodospirillaceae bacterium | reverse complement strand
GTCATTCCCGCGAAAGCGGGAATCCATCGGGATGTCTGGATTCACGCCTGCGCGCGAGTGACGGTTTCGGTGATGGAACCGGCCATCGCGCCGCGTTAGTTGCTACCAGCCGCATTCTCCGCATCCGCGCAGTCGTCGTGTTCGATTTCAACGGTCGCGTGTTCGACGCGGAAGCGTTCAGCGAGGCGCGCCTTGATCGCGGCGCTGACTGCCTCCGGCCGCGCGTTGTCGGAGACGCGGGCGTGCAGAGTCATCATCGGGCGTTCCTGGGTGATCGACCAGGCGTGGATGTGGTGGATGTCCACGACTTCCGGAATGTGCGCGGCCAAATCCTCGGCGATGGCGCGGCTGTCCAGCTCGGCCGGCGCGCCTTCCAGCAGGATGTGGCCGGACTCCTTCACCACGATCCAGGCGCTGCGCAGGATCAACAATGCCACCAGCACGGACAGGATCGGATCCGCCGCCATCCAGCCGGTCGCCAGGATGATCAGCGCGGCGGCGATCGCCGCGACGGAGCCCAGCAGGTCGCCCAATACATGCAGCGCCGCGCCGCGTACGTTCAGATTGTTGCGGTCGGCGCCGTGCAGGATGACGAAGGCGGCGATATTTACGATCAGTCCGGCGGCGGCGACGACCAGCATGGGGCCGCCCAGCACCTCGACCGGGGTGTTCAGGCGTTGCACCGCCTCGGCGACGATAAAACCCGCGATAGCGAACAGGCTGATCCCGTTGACGAAGGCGACCAGGACCGAGAACCGGTCGAAACCATAGGTGCGTTTCCAGTCGGCCGGTCGGCGCGCCACACGGAATGCTGCCCAGGCGAGCGCGAGCGCGGCGAAATCGGTCAGCATGTGGCCCGCATCGGCGAGCAGCGCGAGCGAACCCGAGATCAGGCCGCCTGCCACCTCGGCCAGCATGAAAACACCGGTGAGTAGCGCCGCCCAGCCGATGCGCCGTTCGTTCACACCGCTATGGGTGTGCGCTGATCCGTGGTGATGCGCATGATCGTGCGCATGGGTGTGGCCCGCATTCATGACCCGCTAAGGCATAGCATAGGAATGCGTGCGGTTGTTATCGATGGTCTTGGCGAGGCACGACACTAACCGCCCAGAAATTTGGAATTTGGGACTTCTTCGACGAAGCGGCGGCCCATGTCTTCCAGGGCGGCGGCGATGGCGCGCTTGGTGTCCGCCGGTTGCGCGATGAGCGAGCTTTGGGTGCTGCCTTCGCCGAGCAGCGTCTCGAATCCGAGATACTTGTCACGCCCCGTGCGGTAGGTGAGCACGAAAACCATGAAGACATTGACGGTATTGCCGTCCGTTTTTGTGACCGAAATTTCCTTCGCCTTGGGCTGAATGATGATGTCGAAGTAGCCGCGCGGATATTTCTGCGTCGATTTGGGCAATATTTCGGTGGTTTGGGTAAAAATGTGCTTTGCGGCGTCGGCCATCATTCGACGGCTCGCTTCGGCCATACGGAATTCCGCGTCGGCAAAGTTGGATTTCTGGCGGACCACGATACCGTCGTGCAACGCCCGGAGATCCAATCCCAGGTGCCCCTGGAGCTGATAGGTGGGCGCGCGGGAGAGATGCAGTGGCTGCGGGGCGATGACCAGGTCGCTCTGCGCGGTGGTGCACGCGCCGAGCAGCAGGGCGGCGACCAGGATTGTGGTCATTGCGGCGATGGATCGGATCAACGGGCACCTCGCGCGGTCTTATTGGCGATATGAAATGGCAAATGCCGTGTCAGCGTCGCAGGCGCAACCAAAGAAATGGTTAATGAAGTGGCAAAACTTTTGGTTTCGGGCTTACGCGGCGGACTTCCAGTGCGGCGGCGATTGGCCTATGGACCCGGTCAGCAACCCAATTGGCGAAACGCGCTACGTTAGATTGGCGCACTTCGTCCGGTTTGCGCATAAATTCCGGCGCCGTCGGACGGATACAGTCGACATAATAATGCTCAGGTATGCACATGGCGGCTTACCCTGTCACCGGCCGCGCGTTCGACTCTTCGAAAAGTCGCATGGTCTTGGCCACGTCATAGGTCGCTTCGCCCAACGTCTCGGGATCCCATTCGCTGCGCGGCGTCTCGAAAAAGTCGCCGCCATAGACATGGATCGCGCCGGTCAGCCGGGGGATCGGATTGGTGACCGAGTGAATGATGTCGGGACCCAGCGGTGCTGCGTCCGTGACGCAAAGCGCTTCCGCGCCCGCCGCTTCAATGCGGCCGTTGTCGGCGTCCTTGAGGCGGCGCCAAAAGATATTGTCCTCGCGGCCGGTATAGACGCCGATCACCGCCCACATTTCGTGGTTGTGCGGCATGATCGTCATGTGCGGTCCCCAGATCACATTGATGATCGTCAGGTCGTCCGCGTGATAGAGCTTTTGCACCTCGGCGTGCACCGGTTCGCCGAGCCCTTTGAGCACCGCCGCCGGATCGGCGACCGCGCGCTTGACCACCTCGCGCGCCGCCTTGTGGCTGGAATCTTCCTTTAAGGCAGCGCGGCAGTCGGCGGCGAACGTATCCAGCTCGAACATCGCTGTTGTCTCCTCTAAAAATATCCCCGAAAGTCTTCACACCGCCCGGGCCTTCGGTCAAGGGATCTGCCGCACCACCGCCCGGGTGCGCGGCGGCGTTAGGAGCATGCGATGACATCTTCAACATCACCCTATCGTGCGCGCGTCATGGGGACGCGTCACATGGCGGCGGCGGGGCATTACCTCGCGGCCCAGTCGGCGCTGCAGGTGCTGGAGGCGGGCGGCAACGCGGTCGATGCGGGCTGCGCCGGGGGCATGGCGCTGACGGTGCTGCAATCGGAATATGTCGGCTTTGCCGGGGTCGCGCCGATGATGATCTATCTCGCCGAGCGGGACGAGGTGGTGACCATCGCCGGGCTCGGACCGTGGCCGAAGGCGGCATCACTCGATTATTTCCACCGCGAACATGACGGGTCAATTCCGCCGGGGATCATGCGCACCGTCGTGCCCGCGGGGCCGGATGCTTGGATTACCGCGCTGGAACGCTTCGGCACGATGTCGTTCGGCGAGGTCGCGCAATTCGCCATCCGCTTCGCCCGCGACGGATTCCCGGCGCCCCGGCTGATGTGCGATATCCTTGCCGGGTACGAGGATCAGTTCCGCCGTTGGCCGTCGAGCGCGGCGATCTATATGCCCGGGGGCCGCGTGCCGTGCCCCGGTGAATTATTCGTCCAGGCCGATCTGGGCCGCACGATTCAGTACATGGCCGATCAGGAAGCTGCCGCCCGAAGCGCCGGACGGGAGGCGGGTCTGGCCGCCGCGCGGGACGCCTTCTACCGGGGCGACATCGGCCAGACAATCGCCCGCTATCATGCGGAAAACGGCGGCTGGATGACGCTTGAAGACCTTGCCGAATACAGCTCACCTGTGCTGCCGCCGGTTACCACGGATTTCGGCGACACTAAAGTCTTTGCCTCCGGTGTCTGGTGCCAGGGGCCGATGCTGGCGCAGACGCTCAACCTGCTGGATGGGATCGATCTCGGCGCGCTCGGCCATAATACCGCCGACTACATTCATACCGTTACCGAATGCCTGAAGCTCGCCTTCGCCGACCGGCACGCCTACTACGGCGATCCGAACTTCATCGACGTGCCGCTCGACCGGCTGCTCGACAAGGGGTATGCCGCCGAGCGCCGCGCTCTCGTGCGGTCGGATGCGGCCTGGCCGGAGATGCCGCCGGCGGGCGAGATTGAGGTTGCGGGACAGCCACGTGCGGCGGGCGCCGCCCCGGCGCCAAGGCCAGCCGGGCGCGAGGAACTCGACACCTCCTACATCTGCGTGGTCGACAAGGCCGGCAACGCGTTTTCCGGGACGCCGAGCGACGGTTCGTCATCCGCGCCGGTCATTCCGGGGCTCGGCATCGTGCCGTCGACCCGGGGCTCGCAGAACAACACCGACCCAAACCACCCGGCCTGCCTGGCCCCCGGCAAGCGGCCGCGCCTGACGCCGAATCCGGCGATGGCGATCCGCGATGGCCGCTGGATCATGCCGTTCGGCTCGCCCGGCAATGACGTGCAGATCCAGGCAATGACGCAGGTGCTGATGAACATGCTGGTGTTCGGCATGACGCCGCAGGACGCGGTCGAGGCGCCGCGATTTGCGACTTATAGCTACCCGCGGTCGAGTGCGCCGCATTCCTACAGCCCGGGGGAGCTACGCGTGGAAAGACGCATCGATGCGGCGGTGGCCGACGATCTGGCGGCGCGCGGCCATGTCATGAAGCCCTGGTCCGACTGGGAATATCCCGCCGGCGCGGTCTGTACCATCGTCGCCGACCGCGAAACCGGGGTAATGGAAGGCGGGTCCGACCCGCGCCGTCCAACCGGGGTCGCCGGTTGGTAGCGGGCAGGGGCCGGTCTATCTCTCCCCAACGACGCCAACGGCGCCCGCACCGATCATCGCCTCGATCTCGCCGTCGCCGTAGTTGAGTTCGGCCAGCACTTCGCGGGAGTGTTCGCCAAGCCGGGGCGCCGGGCCTTGGATCGCCGCCGGGGTCTTGTCGAAGCGGGCCGCCGGGCGCGGCTGGCGCACCCGGCCGATGCCGGGGAGGTCGTGCTCCTCGATCAGCTGG
>CAYYBI010000331.1:0-8222 GCA_964469835.1 uncultured Rhodospirillaceae bacterium | reverse complement strand
CCCGCCGAGCCCCCGCGCGTTGACGCCGGACGCCGCCGCCGTGTTGGCCGACATGGTCGACAGCGCCAGCAGACGCGTGATCCGGACCGGTCTGTTCGTCGACCCGGACGACGACCTGATCGACACGGTGGTGGGCCGGGTACCGCTAGAACTCCTGCAATTGCACGGCAACGAGACGCCGGAGAGGGTGGCCGCGCTCAAACGGCGCAGCGGCCGCCTGGTGATGAAGGTAATCCGGGTCGGCGCGGCTGCCGATATCGACCGGGCCGCGGATTTTAGCGGCGTCGCCGATTGGCTGATGTTCGACGCCTTGCCGCCGAATTCGTTGGCGGGGGCGCTGCCGGGCGGCAATGCGATCTCCTTCGATTGGCGGCTGCTGGCCGGCCGCGACTGGCAACTGCCCTGGATGCTGGCGGGCGGCTTGACGGCGGACAATGTCGCCGAGGCGGTGCGCTTATCGGATGCGCGGGTGGTCGACACCTCATCCGGAGTTGAAGACAGCCCCGGCAAGAAAAACCCGGCGCTGATCCGCGAGTTTCTCGCCGCGGTCGCGGCCCTGTAGGATGCGGCGATACACAGGCGGGAATCGCATGTGGACTTGTGGCGGCAGGTGCACTATTACCCCTCTTTCCAATGCGGTGCCGGCATCCGAATTTGACCGGAGTATTAATGGCTAAGCCCAATTCCTTTCGCGCCGGACCGGACGCGCGCGGCCATTTTGGATTGTTCGGCGGGCGTTTCGTCGCGGAGACCCTGATGCCGCTGATTTTGGCGGTCGAGCAGGCCTATGACGACGCCAAGGCGGACCCTGAATTTCAGCGCGAACTGGACGAACTTCTTGCGTTTTATGCCGGCCGCCCGAGCCCGCTCTACTTCGCCGAACGGCTGACCAAGCACTTCGGCGGCGCGAAAATCTATTTCAAGCGCGACGAACTCAATCACACCGGCTCGCACAAGATCAACAACTGCCTCGGGCAAATCCTGCTCGCCAAACGCATGGGCAAGACCCGGATCATTGCCGAGACGGGCGCCGGGCAGCACGGCGTCGCGGTGGCGACCGTCTGTGCCCTGTTCGATCTGCCGTGTGTCGTCTACATGGGCGCGACCGATGTCGAACGACAAAAGCCGAACGTCTTTCGCATGAACCTGCTCGGCGCAGAGGTGCGTCCGGTGACCAGCGGGCGGTCGACATTGAAGGACGCGATGAATGACGCGCTTCGCGACTGGGTCGCCAATGTCGAGGATACTTTTTATATCATCGGCACGGTCGCGGGACCGCACCCCTATCCGGCCATGGTGCGCGACTTCCAATCAGTGATCGGCACGGAAGTCCGGGAGCAGATGATGCGCGCCGAAGGCCGCCTGCCGGATAGCCTGGTCGCCTGCATCGGCGGCGGATCCAACGCCATGGGCCTGTTCCATCCTTTCCTGGACGACGAAGCGGTGCGCATGTTTGGCGTCGAGGCCGCGGGCAAGGGCATCGACACCGGCGAGCACGCCGCCTCGGTGACCGGCGGCTCGCCTGGCGTGCTGCACGGCAACCGAACCTACCTGCTGCAGGATGCGGACGGGCAGATCACCGAAGCGCACTCCATCTCGGCCGGTCTCGACTATCCGGGAATCGGTCCCGAGCATGCTTGGCTGCATGACAGCAAGCGGGTCGAATACGTCTCCGCGACAGACCGGGAAGCGCTCGATGCCTTCCAGCTTTGCTGCCGCACCGAAGGCATCATTCCGGCGCTCGAACCTGCGCACGCCCTGGCGTATGTTTCCAAGATCGCCGGCGACCTGCCGCAAGATCACATCCTCTGCATGAATTTGTGCGGCCGCGGCGACAAGGACATCTTCACCGTCGCGGACGCGCTCGGAATGAAATTATGACCGGCCGGATCGAAGCGCGATTCGCCGCGTTGCGCGCCGAAGGCCGGGGCGGATTGGTCACTTTTCTGACCGCGGGCGATCCCGATCACGAAACCTCGAAGCGGATCATCCTCGGCCTACCGGCCGCCGGCGCCGACCTGATCGAGTTGGGCATGCCCTTTACCGATCCGATGGCCGATGGGCCCGCCATTCAGGCATCCTCGCAACGCGCGCTGCGCGCCGGCGCGACGCTGAAACGCACGCTGGCGCTGGCGCAAGCGTTGCGCGAAACGGACAAAGACACGCCCCTGATCCTGATGGGGTATTACAACCCGATTTATAAGTATGGCGTCGACGCCTTCCTGCGTGACGCCAAGGACGCTGGCGTCGACGGCTTGATCATTGTCGACCTGCCGCCGGAAGAGGATGTGGAACTCTGCGAACCCGCGGTCGCCGCCGGCGTCAATTGGATCCGGCTGGCCACGCCAACCACCGACGCGGCGCGCTTGCCCGTAGTGCTATCAAATGCCAGCGGATTCGTCTATTACGTGTCGATTATGGGCATAACCGGGACCAAAACGGTGCAGGAAAAAGAGGTGCGCGCGGCGGTGGCCCGGCTGCGCGCCCAGACCGACCTGCCGATCGCCGTTGGCTTTGGAATCAATACCGGCGCCGATGCGCGGGCGATCTCCATGGCTGCCGATGCCGCCGTCGTTGGCTCGGCGATTGTCCGCCGCATCGAAGATGCCCTCACGGCGACGGGGGAGCCGGCGGCCGATCTTGTCGACTCCGTACTCGACTTTGTTGGTGAATTGGCAGCGGGAGTGCGCAACGCATGAACTGGCTGACAAACTTCGTCCGGCCCAAGCTACAGGCCCTTGTCACGCGCAAGGACGTGCCGGATAACCTATGGCACAAATGCCCGAAATGCGGCCAGATGATTTTCCATCGCGATCTCGAGGCCAATTTGAATGTCTGCCAGCACTGTGGACACCACATGCGGCTCGGCGCCATTCAACGCATGGAGCTGCTGTTCGACGACAGCGAATACCATCGCATCGAGCTGCCCGTGGCGCCGGTCGATCCGCTGCGCTTCCGTGACCAGAAAAAATACACGGACCGCTTGCGCGACGCCCGTGCCCGAACCGGTGAAGAGGACGCGGTTGTCGTCGCGCATGGCAAGATTGGTGGAATTGATACGGTCGTCGTTGCCCTGGATTTCGGATTCCTCGGCGGCTCCATGGGCATGGCGGTCGGCGACGGTATCATCGCCGCCGCCCGTCTCGCCGTGGCGCAACAAGCGCCGCTGATTGCCGTGCCCGCCTCCGGCGGCGCGCGCATGCAGGAAGGCGCACTGTCGCTGATGCAGTTGCCCAGAACGGTGATCGCGGTTCAGGAGGTGAAGGAAGCCGGCCTGCCCTACATCGTCCTGCTGGCGGACCCGACGACCGGCGGCGTGACCGCAAGCTTCGCCATGCTGGGCGACCTGCACATCGCCGAAACGGGCGCCATGATCGGCTTCGCCGGCGCCCGCGTAATTGAACAAACCGTGCGGGAAACCCTTCCCGAAGGCTTTCAACGCGCAGAATATCTCCTGGAACACGGCATCGTCGACATCGTCGTGAAGCGGTCCGAGCTGCGCGACACGCTCATCCGCAGCATTTCGATCCTGCTCAAGCGGCAGCCGACCGGCGAGATCCTCGCTTTGCCGACCGAACAGACCGCGGCCGTCCCCGCTGCCACCGACACACAGATCGCAAATGATGTTCAAGCTCGCCCGGAAGCGGCCGACGACTGACCAGCGCAGCGGCGACGTCCTCGAGCGTCTAAACCGCCTTCACCCAAAGATCATCGATCTTTCGCTGGATCGAATCCTGGTTCTGCTGGAACGGCTGGGGCGGCCGCAGGATCATCTGCCACCCACCATCCATGTCGCGGGGACCAACGGCAAGGGGTCGGTGATCGCCTTCATGCGGGCCATTCTGGAAACCGCCGGACATCATGTGCACGTCTACACTTCGCCACATCTGGTCCGCTTCAACGAACGAATTCGCTTGGGCGGCGCCGAAATCACCGAATCCGAACTGGTAGACGTCCTGACCGAATGCGAGCGCGTGAATGATGGCGACGCAATTACATATTTCGAAATCACTACGGCGGCCGCGCTGCTCGCCTTCAGTCGCAGCGAGGCGGATGTGCTGCTTCTGGAAACCGGCCTCGGTGGCCGTTTCGACGCGACAAACGTGATCGACCGGCCGGCGGCCACGGTGATCACGCCGGTCTCGATGGACCATATGCATTTTCTCGGCGACACCATCCGCCGCATTGCCGCCGAAAAAGGCGCGATCCAGAAACCCGGCGTTCCCTCGATCATCGCCCCGCAATACGAGCAAGCGAAAGCGGTGTTGCTGCAACAGGCGGAAGCGGTCAACGCCCGGCCCTTCCTATATGGCCGTGACTGGGCGGTCGAACCAACCGCCTCCGGCATGCGCTATCGCTCGTCCCAGATCGCGCTCGATCTGCCGCAGCCCGGTTTGACCGGCCGGCATCAACTCATCAACGCCGGCACCGCGGTCGCCTGCCTCGAACAGTTCGGGGCGCTCGAAATCCCCGACACCGCGATCGCCGAAGGCCTGCCGGCGGTGCAGTGGCCGGCGCGTTTGCAGCGTCTCGATGCGGGCCGGTTTGCCCAGGTTTTGCCCGCCGATTGGGAGTTGTGGCTCGATGGCGGCCACAATCCCGCCGCCGGTGAAGCCCTGGCGGAGACGTTGCGAAATTGGCGGGACAAGCCGCTTTATCTGATCTTCGGCATGATGCAACGCAAGACGCCGCAGCACTTCCTGCGGCCGATGACCGACTTGGTGTCCGCCTTGCGGGCGGTGACGATCGATAACCAGGACGGCAGCCTGAGCGCCGCGGAAGCGGCGGAAGCCGCGACCGAGGTCGACATTCGCAGCGCCCCGGCGCCGTCGGTCGAAAACGCGCTAGCCGACATCGTGGCGACGGAACCGGGGCCGGCACGGATACTGATTTGCGGATCGCTGTTCCTGGCGGGGTCGGTCCTGGCGCAGGACCAGCTAAACGATGACGGCGGCAACAAAGGCCGCACCATCAGCTGAAATCATCATTTCGGGCCGCTACGGCGCGCATTTCTGGGCCCAGACAGACGAAAACCCCGCCGATCCGGCGGGGCCCAAGTCTGCGGCGTGGATGACCGGGTCAGATCACGGATTCGACCCATTCCACGAGCTGGCTTTTCGGCAGCGCGCCGACCTTGCGGGCCGCAACCTGTCCGTCCTTGAACAGAATCAAGGTCGGAATGCCGCGCACGTCGAACTTCGACGGGGTGTGCGGATTGTCATCGATGTTCAGCTTGGCGACCGTAACCTTACCCGCCATGTCGCCGGCGATGTCTTCCAGTGCCGGGGCGATCATTTTGCATGGGCCGCACCATTCCGCCCAGAAATCAACCAAAACCGGCCCTTTCGCCTTCAACACACTGCTTTCGAAATCGTCGTCGCCTACTTTGACAGGTGAACTCATAAACTTGCTCCTTCAATGGGGCCGTACATATCGGGGCGCACTCGAGCGCTACAATCTCATTGAATCTAGGAACGGCTCAGCGGCGGGTCAAGCAACCATTCGGTTACCATCACGAGCCGCGGCACCGCCGTCCACAGCAGCCCGCACTCTACCGGGCGATCTTGCCATATCTGCTGCAAAACCGCGCGATACGCCGCCATCTGCCACAGATAGGCGGGAGGCGTTTCGGCGGCCGTGAGCGGCGCCGGGCGGGCGGATTTGTAGTCAAGCACGAGAATTCGGCCCGGCTCGACCACCAGCCGGTCGACCTGGCCGGACACGACCGTCGGCCCGTCCGGTCCCTCGACGGCCCCGATTACAGGGACTTCGGCGCGGCTGTTGGGGCCAAAAAAGATGCCAAAATCGGGCGACTCGAGAATCGCCGTCACTTCTTCCACGATTTCCGTCTGCGCCGCGCCATCGAGCCCTTGCGCCGGTTGGGCGAGATACTCGGCACACGCCCGGCGCCGGGCGTCGGCGGGCAGGTCGGGCAGAGCCTGCAGGAGCCGAGGAATAATGGATCCGCGCCGCATGCCGGCCGCCTCCGACTGGATCACCGGCGACAATACCGGCGGTTCCGCGCCCGACGGGCGGGACGGCGCCAGCGGCCGGGGCGGCAGCGGTTCCGGCGGGGCGGGACGATCCATCCAGTCTTCCCGGGAGGGCAGGACCATCCGTTCATGCCGGGTCGGATCGTCCTTCTGCGGTTCGGCGCGCTGTGGATTGACCAGCCGCAGCCCCGGTCCCGCCCAGCCCGACGCCCCGCCGTCGCGAAAATCGAACTCCGCCGGCTCGGCGATACTCTCCAACCCCGCCGCCACGAGGCCGTACCAGCAATCCTCGGCGATTTTCTGGCCGCCCGCGGCGCCGCACACATAAAGCCTATCCTCGGCACGGGTCATCGCGACATAGAGCAGGCGGCGATATTCCTCGTCGCGCCGGCGGTTAGCCTCCGATCGTGCCTGCCGGCACAGCGTTTCTTCCATATTCCGCTTCGGCGGCCAGACCGGAAACGCGCCGTCGAGCCACAGCAATTCCGGACCATGCCCACCCCGGGGTTTGGTCGTGGCGTCCGGAAGGATGACGATCGGCGCTTGCAGCCCTTTGGCGCCATGCACCGTCATGACCCGTACCTCGTCGCGCTCACCTTGCTCCAGGTCCCGCTTGATCTCCACCGCGCCCGCCTCGAGCCACCGCAGGAAACCCTGCAAAGACGGAGCATGGCTGCGCTCGAACGCCAACGCCTGGGCGAGAAATTCATCGATCGGATCTTCCGCCTCGGGGCCCAGGCGCTCGATCATGCACTGCCAGCCGCTGACACCGGGACGGCTCGCCGCGCGGGTCAGCACCGAGGCAAAGAGTTCGTATGGCGGACGAAAATCCGTTTCCGCAAGCAGCCCGGCCAGCCAGGCATGCGCGGCGCCGAGTTCGGGCGCGTTCTCGGACAGATCCGCGAGCCGCTGCCAAAGGCTGCGGCTGCCGCGGCCATGGGCCAGCGCGAACAGGGCGTCATCGTCCAGGCCAATCAACGGGCCCTTGAGGACCGTGGCCAAGGTCAGATCGTCATCCGGCAGCAGCAGAAACTGGCCCAGCGCAATCAAATCCATCACCGCGAGTTGCTCGGTCAACGCCATTCGGTCGACCCCGGCCACCGGCACGCCGGCGGTCTTCAGCGCCCGCACCAGCTCCTCCATCAACATGCCGCGCGTGCGCAGCAGGATCATGATGTCACCGGGCCGCACCGGCCGGTTGCGCGACGGCAGCGCATCGTGCCCGATCCACTGGGTCACCTGTCGGGCGATTACCATGGCCAGCCGCCGGTGCGGCGCCAGCAGGGCACGCCGCCGCACCGGCGGTTCCCAGGACGGGCTTTCATGGGTTTCCGGCTCGACCACGGGCCACAGCTCCACCATCCCGCCTTGCCCGGCACGATAGGCGACATGCTTCAGGGTTTCGCCCGGCTCGACCACGCCGTCCCGCGCGGGACTGCGCGCGAACACCGCATCGACCGCCTGCAGCACCGCCTCGGTGGACCGGAAGGAGATGTCCAGCTCGACCGGATCCCATTTGCGTTCGGCGGCCTGGACGCGCCGGTCGAAATGATCGCGGTATTCCCGGAACGCGGCAGGGTCGGCGCGCTGAAAACTGAAGATCGACTGTTTCGCATCACCGACCGCGAACACGCTGCGCTCAATGTTCCGTGCGCCTTCGCCGGCGAAGAACTCCTCCGCCAGCGCGGCAACGATTTCCCATTGATCCGGGTTGGTATCCTGCGACTCGTCGATCAGGATGTGATCGAGTCCACCGTCGATCTTGTACAATACCCAGGCGGCGAAGCCCTCTCCCTGATCCTTCAGGAGATTGCGGGCCTTGATGATCAAATCGTCGTAATCGAGCTGCACCCGCCGCCGCTTGGCCGCCTCGTAGGCGTCCAGGATCGCCGCGCCGAGACACATGAGCGCGGCGCTTGCCCGCGCCGTCACGACGGCGCGGCGGCGGTCCAGCACCACTTCAAGGCGCTGCTGTTCCCGGACCAGGATATCAGCGGCATCGGGCATCGCCTGCTGGTGTGGCCCTGACGACGGCTCGGTCCTGAGAATCGCCGAACCTGCTGGGAAACAAGGCAAAGCTGGAAGTGACCCACCATGACCATCGAATACGAATGGACCGGCCGCACCAACGTCGGTGTATCCCGAACGCAGAATCAGGACGCCGTGATGCCCGATGGGAACAACGCCGGAGCGACCGGAATCGCTGCCGTCGCTGACGGGCTTGGCGGT
>CAYYBI010000330.1:0-3779 GCA_964469835.1 uncultured Rhodospirillaceae bacterium | reverse complement strand
TACACCGGCTTCCACTACGATGTGCGCGGCGAGGGGGTGACCGGCGCATCGGATGAGGTCACCCGCAATCGTGTGCCGGTGTTCAGCTATTTCGACGGCCGCCTGTCCTGCCGCTTCAACAAGCGCGCGATCGAGACGGCGGCGACGAAGATGGGCCAGCCGCTCACCGCGCTGGAGCAGGCGGCCATCGACACGGTGGCGCAGCTCACGCTCGATCCCGCGGTGCGGCACGATATGTCGTTCCAGCCGGGCGATATGCAACTGCTGAACAATCACATGGTGCTGCACGCGCGCAACGGGTTCGCCGATTGGCCGGAGCGCGAGCGGCGGCGCTTGCTGCTGCGGCTCTGGGTCAACCGGCGCGAAGGCGAAGGCCGCCAATTGGCGCCCGACTTCGCGACCCGCTACAACACCGGCTTCCGCCAGGGCGTCGCGGTGGCGGGGGATTAAGCGCGGGTTAGTCGAACAGCGCCAGGTCGATGACGTCGCCCATCCTGCAATAGCCGATATCGCTCGGGTGCAGCCCGTCGCCGCAATCGAGGTCGGGCAGCATCTGGGTCGGCCGTTCCGGGTCGCGCAAGGCGGCGTCGAAATCGACGATGCCGTCCAGCGCGCCGCTTTCGCGGATCCAGGCGTTGAACGCGGCGCGGTGTGCCTCGCGCTCCGGGTTCCAGGCGCCGGGCAGGTAGGTCTCGTTGCCGAACGGGGTCAGCGTGGCCGCAAACAGTTTGATCCCGCGCGCCTGCGCCCGCACCGCCATCTGGTGCAGGCCGGCGATCATCTGGTCGGCGGTGACTTCCTCGCCGGTCCTGGCGTGGCGGTTGCGGAGATCGTTGGTGCCAAGCATGACGATGGCGTGGGTGACACCGGGCTGGGCCAGCACGTCGCGGTCGAACCGCCGCAGCCCGCTGTCGCCGCGCTCATCGTGCAGGATCCGGTTGCCGCCGAGCCCCTGGTTCATCACGCCGAACGGACGGCCGCTCTTTCGCGCGACCAGCCGCCGGGCCAATTCGTCCGGCCAGCGGCAATAGGCGTCATGGGTCGAGATGTTCGCATCCGTCAGCGAGTCGCCAAGCGCGACGATACCGCCGGTCTCATGCGATGCCAGCACGTCGACGCCGCTGACGAAGAACCACTCGTCGGTGATCTTGCCGACCGGCATGGTGATTTCGGCGGCGAAATCGCCCGGCGGCGAAATGTAATTGGTCTGCCGGGCATAGCGTCCGGTGATCGGGAAGTCGATTGGGATCGCGCCGGGCAGATAGAGCGAGACCGCCAAATCGGCCAGCGGCGCCACCTCGAGCGCGACAGGGTCGCTGATCACAAACGCGCCCGCCGCGACCGTCGCCGTTGAAGCACCGCCGAAGGTGAGCGTGCGGAGCGAGTCCGCCACGATTGCCGGGCCTTCGTCCCTAATGCCGAGTGTGGCGCCGCCGATTTCGAGCTTGCCTTCGCCATGGGCGTTCGACACCCGGATCCGCAGCGTATCGCCGCCGATGCTGACGCGCGGCATCATCCGGATCGTGTGATTGTCGAACGCGGTGCCGGCCACGCTCGGCGCCGGTGCAGCGGCCCAGGTGCCGACCCAATGCCTGTCGTTCTCCATCGGCTGTCTCCTGCTGTCGCGGCGCGTTCGTTCGGGGAAAGGCCGCGCCTTGTTTGGATGTCTTAATTCTATACGGAACGCCCGTGCCGGCGAAAATTATCCGGCCGATCCAGCGAGCGGTTCGAGCAGCGTCGTCACGTCGCCGCAGTGGCGAAGGTCGCGCCAGGCGGCGAAGGACGCCGCGGCCGCTGCCGGCGTCATGCCTGTCTGCGCGGCGCAATCATGGAATTTCGTTTCCAGGTCATGCCACGACAATTCCCGTTCGGGCGAGCCGGTCGGCTTGTCGACGCGGACGGTCTCGCTGACGCCGTCGCGCCGCGTTGCCGTGACCTCGACGAAGCCGATGGTTCCGGAACTGCGCGCGCCCGGGTCCGGGTCACCGCCGAGACAGCGCGGATCCTCTTCCTTGTGCATGCGCGGCAAAATTCCGGCGATCGCCGGACGCGTGACGCCGTCATCGCTGAAGGCGGCCAGATCGAACCGGCCGTCCAGCACGCCGGCGGCCAGGGTGTACTCCATGCTGAACTTGCCTTCGAGGCCGGTGACCGGCCGGTCATAGGGCAATGGCCGCAACGCACCCGGCGCCACGCGGCAATGGACAGTGTCGGTCGTCTCGGGAGTGAGCGACAGGCGCTCGCGAAGGTCCAGGAGACCGTCAATCGGCCGATGCAGCGCGTAGCAGCACGGATATTTCTTCAACGCCAACCCCGGATCGACCAGGACGAAGGGCTGGCCGAGACCGGCGATGCACCGTTCCATGTCCGATTGATCGGTGCCGTAAGATTCGAAGAAGCCGGATTTTGCCTCCATCGCCGTTGTCGATGCGGAGAACCCCGCTTCGGCCAGGCGCACCGCCGAGACGGCGCTGCGCGACGCCCAACCCGCATGGAAGGGTTTGGTCATCGTGCCGAAGTTGCATTGCAATCCGCTGGCCATCGAGGCGCCGATTCCGAATGCTTGACGGGTTGTCGGCACATCGAGATTTAAGAGCCGCGCGACCGCCGCGATCGCGGAGAAGATCGCCAGGGTTCCCGTGGCATGCCAGCCGCGCCGGTAATGACCGTTGCCAATGCCGAGGCCGATCTTCGCGCCCACCTCCACGCCCAGGATGTACGCTTCAAGCAGGGATTGGCCGCTTGCCTGCTTGCCGAGGCAGGCGAACAACGCCGGCAGGATCACCGTGCTCGGATGCGCGGGCATCATCGACAGCACGTCGTCAAAGTCCAGCGCGTGGCCGAAGGTGCCGTTGATCATCGCGGCAATCTCCGGCGGGGCGGTTTTTCCGGTGCCGAGCACGGGCCGGCTGTCGTCCCCCTTGCTGGTCGCCAGATACCGGCGGAGCGGTTCGCCCACATCCCCGACACTGCCGGCGAGGATGCAGCCGATCGTATCGGCGATTGCCTTTTCCGCTTTCTCGAACGCCGCGTCCGGAATGTTTTGGTTGGGCGTGCCAATCAGAAAATCTGCCAGGGCTTCCGTAAGGTTCATGGTCATTGGTGCTCCAATCCTGTCCCGCGCGCCGGTCGTCGATCCGGTTTCTTGCATGGTCCGTTCCCGCGCCGGTAATCTTAGCGCCAATTGCAGCCGGGCACTAACCGGCGCACTATCGCTCCCGGGTGGGATCGACGCCCAATGAGCGGCAAACAGGGAGGCGATAGACGCGATGGAATTCGGAATTCATTTGCCGCAGTTTGGCCGGGCCGGGACCCCGGACTCGGTGCGCCGGGCCGCGGTCCAGGCCGAGGAACTCGGCTATCACGACATTTGGGTCAGCGATCATCTGGCCATTCCGGTCGATGCACCGTATCCGCCGACCGCGTACATCCACGAGCCGATCGTGACCCTGACCTGGGCCGCCGCGGCAACGACGAAGATCGGCCTCGGCACCTCGGTGCTGGTTTTGCCGATGCGCCATCCCCTGCCGCTCGCCAAGATGCTGGCGTCGCTCGATTTGATGAGCGAAGGCCGGCTCACGGTGGGCGCGGCGGCGGGGTGGCTCGAGCCGGAGTTCGATGCGCTGGGCGTGCCGTTCCGGGAACGCGGCGCGCGCGCGAATGAGACAATCCGCATGCTCCGGGCCTGTTGGTCGGACGATCCCGTAACGCTGCAGGGCGACAAGATTCCCGCCAGCTTCCGGGCAATGCGGACCCTGCCGCAGCCGAAACAGCCGATC
>CAYYBI010000329.1:0-9164 GCA_964469835.1 uncultured Rhodospirillaceae bacterium | reverse complement strand
GATCGGCCCGTCCAGGCGAGGCATGAAGGGCCGCCGCCGCAGCCCGACAAGCCAATAACCGCCATCTTCCGCCGGACCGAACACCGCTTCGTGGTCGCCCAGCATCTGGAAGGCCCGCGCCACATGTGCGGTGCCGATATCGGGAATGTCCGTCCCGACAACCACCACCGGCCCGGGCGGCATGGACCGCATCACCCGCGTCATTCGGTCGCCGAGATCGCCGCCGCCCTGCGGCAGGCGGGGGACCCGGCAGGGCCATCGGGCGCATCCCGGCGTCACGGCGAGATAGCTGTCCCAGCGGCGGTCCCGTGACAGGCGCCGCACCACGGAATTCATCGTTTGCCGATAGAAACGCAGCGCCGCCAGGTCGCCGATCTCGCGCGCCAACCGCCGCTTGACGCCGCCGAGACGCGGCAACCGGGCGAATATGACCAGGCGGGGCCTCACCCGTACAATTTTTCAATGGCGCGCGGCGGCACGCCGAGAAAATAGAGCGTGAGACAGCACAAATTTCGCAACGGCCGCAGCAGATAGCCATCGCGGCGGTAGCGTATAGCGGATGTCTTCACGCCGCAGCCAAGCGGCGTAAGGCGCCGCCAGCCGATGCGCCGGACGAAATCGACATCCTCCATCAGGGGCAACGGCCGGAATCCGCCGAGACGGGTGTACAAACCACGTGAAATCAGAAGCCCCTGGTCGCCATAGGGCAGTTTAAGCAGGCGGCATCGCAGATCGACCACCGCTTCAAGCCATCGCGCGACGGCGGCGGTATCGTCCAATCCGAAACGGAAATATGCCGCCCGGTCGATATTCTCCGGCTCATCGATGAAGCCGCGCACGCCACTTTCCCATCCGGTCGCCAGCTTGGAGTCGGCATGCAGAAAAAGCATCCAATCGCCCCGGCTGGCCTCGGCGCCGGCGGCAAGCTGGCTACCCCGGCCCCGCGGCGCCGACACCAGCCGGGCACCCGAAGTCTCGGCAATCTCCGCGGTTTGGTCGGTCGAACCGCCATCGGCGAAAATCACTTCGCGAAGCAGCCCGACCGCCTCGATAGCGGCGAGCGGGGGCAACGACCGGCGCAACGGCGCGGCGGCGTTCAGGGTGGGAATTATGATGCTAAGCCGCGCCAAACCGGCCGATCCTGTTGCGTTCGGATATGCGTTCTATACCACATGCATCTCGATCAGGTGCATGGCGGATCGTCGCGGCTCCCATTGAATGTTCTTCTTTTGTTCTATATCATGCGAACATGTCCGACATCAATCAAACCGTCGCCCCAACGCCGCGCAAGGGCCGTGGCGCCGTCACCAACGATACGGGGCGTTTTGAGCAACATACCTACAGCGCTTTCGACGACGGGTGGCCCGGCGACGACGAACCGCCTCCGCTGAGGACCACCCTGTCGGTCGATGCGGCGCGCACCGTCATCACCTACAACAAATCGCCGGACATCCCTTTTGATCGTTCGATCAACCCCTATCGCGGGTGCGAGCATGGCTGCGTCTATTGCTTCGCCCGGCCGACCCACGCTTATTATGGCCTTTCTCCCGGCCTCGATTTCGAAAGCCGGCTGTTCTTCAAACCCGATGCCACGGAAATCCTCGAGGCGGAACTACGCCAGCCCGGCTATCGGCCGTCAACGATCGCGCTCGGCACCAACACAGATCCCTATCAACCGGTGGAACGCGAGAAACATCTGACGCGGGCAATCCTGAAAGTCCTGAGCGCATACAATCATCCGGTCGGCATCGTGACGAAATCCGCTCTGGTGCTGCGCGACATCGATATCCTTGGGCCGATGGCGGCACGGGGCCTCGCCGCGGTCACGATTTCGGTCACCACCCGCGACCGCCGACTTGCCCGGCTCTTGGAGCCGCGCGCGCCCACGCCGGCCAAGCGGCTGGCGGCGATTGAAGCCTTGAGCGCGGCGGCGATCCCGACCGGTGTGCTTGCCGCCCCTATGATCCCGGCGCTTAACGATATGGAACTAGAGGGAATATTGGAGGCCGCGGCCAGCGCCGGGGCCTCCGGCGCGGGCTATGTGCTGCTGCGGCTTCCGCTCGAAATCAGGGATTTGTTCGAGGAGTGGCTCCGCAGCCATTTCCCGGATCGGGCTGATCATGTGATGTCACTGGTGCGTGATACGCGCAAGGGCAAGGCTTACCGCGCCGAATGGGGTGAGCGGATGAAGGGCAGCGGCGCCTATGCCGATCTGCTGAAACAGCGCTTCGAATTGGTGCGCAAGCGCTTCGGGCTCGACCGGCGCCAACTCGATCTCGACGTGGCCAAATTTCAGCCGCCGCCACGGCCCGGCGATCAATTGACCATGTTTTGAGGCCAACTAAGTTTGGAATTTCGCAAAAGTTTAACAGGCCGTAAACGACAACGTGCTAGTCTCGCCGCGTCATGGAAGGCGCACTCGAACTCACCGGCATAACGATCGTCGCATTGGCTGCGATGCTCTGCGGCATGGTCATGACGAGCCTGCGGCAGCCGGCAATCGTCGGCTATATCTTTGCCGGCCTCATCCTTGGCCCGACCGGTTTGCAGCTCGTCGGCGACCGGGAACAAGTCCACATTCTGGCTGAACTCGGTGTGTTGATGTTGCTCTATTTCATCGGCATGGAGCTGTCGCTGCGCAGCTTCCGGCGGATGTGGCGCCTTGCCCTGCTGACCACGGGGATGCAGCTCGGCGCCAGTGTCGGGGCGATGCTGCTGCTGATGAAGCTGCTCGACTGGCCGGTCGAGCAGGCGGTTCTTTTCGGCTTCGTGCTGGCGCTCAGCAGCACCGCGGTTGCGGTGCGTATGCTGGAAGATGTGGGCGAATTGCGCACCCGCGCCGGGCGGATCACCGTCGGCGTGCTGATCGCCCAGGATCTCGCGGTCGCCCCCATGCTGCTAATCATCGGCGGCATGGCCGGCGGCAGCTTCAGTTACTGGATCGTCATCAAGGTAGGCGCGGCGATTGCCGTTCTCACCGGCGTAATTCTTTTCCTGAGCGGCAAGCGCAAGATCAATTTGCTGTTCGCCAATTTGCTGACGACGAAGCCCGATCTTGCGCCGCTCATGGCGCTGGGCGGCTGTTTCGGCTTTGCCGCGGCAGCCGGCCTGGCCGGATTGTCGCCGCCGTTCGGCGCCTTTCTTGCCGGCCTCATTGTCGGCAACAGCGCGCAGCGCCAGATCGTCTATCAGATCGCGAAGCCGATCGAGAGCATTCTGATGATGGTATTTTTCCTGTCCATCGGTCTGCTGATCGACCTGCCGTTCCTGTGGAAACACATCGGCCTGGTGCTGTTGCTCTGGCTGTTCATTGCCGTGTTCAAGTCGGCCTTGAACATGGGCGTGCTGCATATGCTGGGCGAGCGCTGGCAAGTCGCCTTCCTGTCGAGCGTGATTCTCGCCCAGATCGGCGAGTTCTCCTTCGTCCTCGGCGCGGCGGCGATCGACCACGGCATCATCAATACCGATATTCACCGTCTGATCGTCGCCGTGACGGTTTTGTCGTTGATATCCAGCCCGATTTATCTTGGCACCGCGCGGCGCATCCATCGCCACGCCCTGCATCGGATTGATTCCCTGAGCCGGCTGTTGCGGCTGGTCTATTTCAAGGAATGGCAGGTTACGCGGCGCCTGACCGCGCGCGTGGTGGGGGCAACGCAACGCACCGCGAAACAGGCCCGCAACATGACGCGCCGCGACGCTGCACAGTCGGACGATATGGCGGCGGATCTGTCGGAGGCGGATTCGGCGGCCGTCCATCCGTCGACCGGCGACGCCGCGCTTGCGCCCGAACCCGCCAATGACGCAGAACTAACGGCAGACCAGCCGGACACAGCAGCATCGGAGGCCACCGACAGTGCCGAACTACAACCTGGAACGCCAAGCCGGCGGAAAGGTCGCGGGAATCGACGAGGCGGGCCGCGGACCGTGGGCGGGGCCAGTGGTGGCAGCGGCGGCGATTCTTGACCCGGCAACACTGCCACGGTCGCTGCTGGAACGCCTCGACGATTCAAAAAAGCTAAATCGAAAAATCCGCGAAACTCTGTTCGGGGAATTGCACGGACAGGCCGCGATCGGCGTCGGCATGGCGGATATTGGCGAAATCGACACCATCAACATTCTGCAGGCAACCCTGCTGGCGATGCGCCGGGCGCTCGATAACCTGCCCATTCAGCCCGATTTCGCCCTGGTGGACGGCAACCGCGCGCCGGACCTTCCTTGCCCCTGCCAAACCGTGGTCAAGGGTGATAGCCGGTCGCTGAGCATCGCCGCCGCATCAATTGTCGCCAAAGTCACCCGGGATCGCCTGATGCGCCGTCTCGCGGAGGAATTCCCCGGCTATGGCTGGGAACGCAACGCCGGATACGGAACCGCGGAACACAAAGCCGCGCTCGCACGGCTTGGCATTACACCGCATCACCGCCGCTCTTTCGCCCCGATCTCTATATATTGCAAATAATTCGTTTACTAAACTCAATATATAGTGTGCGCATTGAATTATTTGACGCGACTAGTCGAGTGAATCATTCTTAGCTGCACAAAAACCGGCGAAACGAAATGAATAAAGCACCAAGTAATAAAATCCTGCAGGGGGATTGCATCCAACTGTTGTCGGAGTTACCGGAAAAATCGGTGGATATGATATTCGCCGACCCTCCATATAATCTCCAACTCGATGGAGAATTACATCGGCCCAACAACACCAAGGTCGATGGCGTGGAGGAGACCTGGGACAAGTTCAACGGCTTCGCCGACTACGACGATTTCACCCGGCGCTGGCTCGGCGCGGCGCGAAGGCTGCTGAAGGACGATGGCACGATCTGGGTGATCGGCTCCTACCACAATATCTATCGGGTCGGATCGATCCTGCAGGATTTGGGCTATTGGACGCTGAACGACGTGGTTTGGGTCAAGACGAACCCGATGCCGAATTTTCGCGGCCGGCGCTTCACCAACGCCCACGAAACCTTGCTCTGGTGCTCGAAGTCGAAATCGTCGCGCTACACCTTCAACTACGAAGCGATGAAGGCGCTGAATGAGGATTTGCAGATGCGCAGCGATTGGGTGCTGCCGCTGTGCACCGGCCCGGAACGCCTGAAGGACGACGCCGGCAACAAGGCGCATCCGACGCAAAAGCCGGAGGCGTTGGTCTATCGCGCGATTATATCGGCGTCGAACCCGGGCGACCTGATCCTGGACCCGTTCTTCGGCACCGGCACCACCGGCGCGGTCGCCAAGAAACTGGGCCGGCGCTATCTCGGCATCGAACGCGAAGGGACCTATATCCGCGTCGCCGAACGCCGGCTGGCGGCAATTCCCGACGCCGGCGATCCGTCACTGCTGGAAACGCCGTCCAAGCGCAAACAACCCCGCATCCCGTTCGGCTGGCTCGTGGAACGCGGCATGCTGGCGGCCGGGGACATGCTGATCAGCCCCTGCCAGCGCTGGACGGCGAAGGTGCGGGCAGACGGTACCATCATTTCCGCCGATCACCGGGGATCGATCCACCAAGTGGGCGCGGCGGTGCAGAATGCGCCAAGCTGCAACGGCTGGACCTTCTGGTGCATGAATGCGAAAGGGAAAACGGTTCCCATCGACATGCTGCGCCAGCGGCTTCGGGCCGAACTGCAATAAACCGCCGCGCGTCCCGGCCGGTTAGGCGTGCGCCAATGCGTGGCGGATGATTTTTTTCATCACGGTCGGCAGCGCATGATCGCCGAAGGCGTCCGGCAGGCACCAGACGCATCCCTCCGGCGCGACCGCATTCACGGTCGCTGCGGCGACGGTTAACTCGAGATGAAAATGCGTGAAGGTGTGACGCACCATGCCGGGGTAGACCCGCCATGCGCCTGCCGCGCACGGTGTCTCGCGGCGCGCGCGGTCGATCGGCGGCGTTTCGCCTTCGCGCCATTCGGTGGAAGGAACCTCCATCATGCCGCCCAGCAGTCCGTTATCCGACCGGCGGCGGAGCAGGATCGCCCCATCTTTCCGCGTCAGCCAGAACGCGACGCCGCGCCGCGTCGGTTTCGGCTCCTTCGCCCGTTTGCGCGGCAAGGTCTCGGCGATCGGACGGCCCGCGCAGCCTTCCGCCACCGGGCAGAGCATGCATTTCGGCCGGCGCGGCACGCAGATCGTGGCGCCGAGATCCATGACGGCCTGGGCGTAGTCGCCCGGACGACGGTCTGGGGTCAACCTGACCGCATGGCGATATAGCTGGCCCTTGGAGTCGGGTAACGGCTCTTCGACCTGAAACAATGGGGCCATGACCCGCTCGACATTGCCGTCGACCACCACCGCGTGCTGGTCGAAGGCGATCGCGGCAATGGCCGCCGCAGTATAACGGCCGATGCCCGGCAGCGCGCGCAACGCCTCCTCGGTGTCGGGAAACCGGCCGTCATATTGGTCGACGATTTGACCCGCGCATTTGTGCAGATTGCGCGCCCGCGCGTAATAGCCAAGTCCCTGCCACGCGTGCAGCACATCGTCGAGCGGCGCCGCCGCCAGAAGATGCACGGTCGGCCACCGATCGATGAATTCGATGAAATAGCGTCCAACGGTCGCGACCGTCGTCTGTTGCAGCATGATTTCGCTGAGCCACACATGGTACGGCTCGGCGCGCGCACCGGCCGCGGCACGCCAAGGCATTTGCCGGCGGTGCCGGTCGTACCACTGGAGCAAACTGGCCGGTATGGACTCCAGCCAATCGGATTCAGTGTGGTCAATTCGGGCGGACATGCGCGATACTATAGACAAGGCCGCCACGGGAAACAGGATCAAACAGGATCAATGGCAAATCCGACCGACTCGCAAAAGAAATGGGGCCAAGACCGCCAGCATCGCTCCGGCAGCCTGCGGCCGGTTGCCGCCCTGCTGCCTAAACTGACAAAAAAGGCACTCGGCAAGCACGGCTTTTCCTCGGTCGGGTTGATCGAACGCTGGGATTCGATTGTCGGCGGCGACCTGGCGGGACTGTGCCGGCCGGAGAAACTTTCCTTTCCGGTGGGTAAACGGGATGGCGGCACGCTGCGCATCCGCGCCGATGGCGGCGCCTCCCTCGAGCTTCAGCACCTCGCCCCGCAGATCGTGGAACGCATCAACGGCTTTCTTGGCTACCACGCCGTCGCGCACCTGAAGCTGGTGAACGGGCCCGTCGCCGCCCGCCGACCGGCGCCCGTGGAAAAACCGCCGCCGCCGAGTCCCGAGGTCAATCGTCAAACCGCGGCGCTGGAGCAGCGGCTCACGGGAATCGGCGATGACGGGCTGCGCGACAGCCTCCGCCGGCTCGGCGCGGAAATTCTGAAAAACGACTCGAAGGGCAAATCCTGATTTTCGACGGCAACGCCTTGAGCACAGCGATGTGATCCGGTGTGCGCCGAACAGGCCTTGAAGGCGCCACATTTGCTTTCCTATACTCGAATTCTGCAATCAACCGAGGAGCGACGGGTGAATCGATACGTATATGTGCTTGCAATTGTTGCAGTGTTCTTTTCCGCCTGCTCCGAAGCAGAACCGCTGGGAACCAAAGAAGCCCTGCAAGATCGCGTTCTTGGCAAGGCCGATGCGCCGGTGACGATTATCGAATATTCGTCCCTTGGATGCCCTCACTGCGCGAAATTTCATACCGAAACGCTCCCCGATATCAAAAAAAACTACATCGATACGGGAAAGGTGAAACTGATATACCGCGATTTTCCGATCGGCAACGCCGCCTATGCGGCGGCCATGATGGCGCGCTGTGCGAATCCGCAACGGTACTTCCAATTCGTCGACGTCCTATTTACCAATCAGGACAGCTGGACGCGGAGTCAGGATCCAAGCAAGGCTTTGGCGCGGATCGGCAAACTTGGCGGCATGAGCCAGAACGACTTCGACAAATGCTTGAAGAATGAAGATCTGTTCAAGGGGCTCCGAAAAGTCCAGCTTGATGCAACCGAGAAACATGATGTAAACGCCACCCCAAGCTTTATTATCCGAAGAGCGGATAATTCCCTGGTGGAGAAGATTTCGGGTGCCCAGCCCTACGACACATTCGAGAAGGCCATCAAGAAGGCCATGCCCTGAGAGCACGACGGATCGCACCGGCGCGCCGCGTTTGCAGGTCACTGGCGGTTAGATCGTGCATTTCTCGAAACTTCGCGTAAGCGGCTTCAAATCCTTCGTCGATCCCACGGAAGTGCCAATCGAAACCGGCATGACCGGCATCGTGGGACCGAACGGATGCGGCAAGTCGAACGTTGTGGAAGCGCTGCGCTGGGTCATGGGCGAGACGTCCGCCAAACAGATGCGCGGCGGCGAAATGGATGACATCATCTTCGGCGGCACCGCAAGCCGGCCGGCGCGCAACATCGCCGAAGTTATCCTGCATCTCGACAACGCCGACCGGGACGCGCCGGCGCAATTCAACGATGCGGAAGAACTGGAAGTATCGCGGCGCATCGAGCGCGGGTCCGGTTCAACCTATCGCATCAACGGACGCGAGGTCCGCGCCCGCGATGTCCAGTTGCTGTTCGCCGATCTGGCGACCGGCGCCCATTCCACGGCGATGGTGAGCCAGGGGCGGGTTGGCGCCCTGATCGGCGCCAAGCCGACGGAACGGCGCGGCCTTCTCGAAGAAGCGGCCGGCATCAAGGGCCTGCATTCGCGCCGCCACGAGGCCGAACTCCGTTTGCGCGCCGCCGAGACCAATCTGGAGCGCCTGGAGGAAGTGATTGGCGCCCTGCAGGGGCAGTATCAGGGGCTGCAGCGACAAGCGCGGCAAGCCACCCGGTACCGCAACATTTCCAACCAACTCCGTCAGCTCGACGCAATCCTGCTGCACCAGCAATGGCGCGCCGCGACGAGCGCTCGCGAAGACGCGGTTGCGCTCCTGAAACAAGCCGACTCTGAAGTCACGGCGCACACCGGCGCCGCAAGCGCCGCCGCCACCCGACAGGGCGAGTTGGCCTCGTCCCTGCCTGCTTTGCGCGAACGCGAGGCAGCGGCCGCGGCGGAATTGCAGCGCCTCACCCTGGCGCGGCGCGAACTCGATTCCGAGGAAAGCCGTGTCCAGGAAAGCATCGATGAAACCGAGCGGGAGCTTGGCCAACTCGCCGCCGACACGGAGCGCGAGTCCGCGCTCGACGCCGACGCCAAGGAAGCACTGGCCCGCCTCGCCGACGAAAAGG
>CAYYBI010000328.1:0-4691 GCA_964469835.1 uncultured Rhodospirillaceae bacterium | reverse complement strand
TCGCCCAGCCACCGCTCTACCGGGTGAAACGGGGCAACTCCGAAGTATACCTCAAGGACGACCAGGCGCTGGAAAGCCATCTCCTGCGCGAAAGCCTCGACGATCTGACGCTGCGAGTCGCCGAGGGCACCCAGGTCGCGGGAGAAGATTTGTGGCAGGTGGTGGACGCGGCGCGCAACGCGAAAAATCTCCTGGAGTCGATGGCGCGAAAGGTCGGTAGCCATGCAGTGGTCGAACAAATCGCCATTGCCGGCGCGCTCAACACCGAAATCCTTTCCGATGAGGCAAAGGCGCGCGCCGCCGCGGAATACGTCGCCAAACGACTCGACAACCTCGCCGACCCGCTGGAACGGGGCTGGCAGGGCGAAGCCGACGAAGAAGGCGGGATGGCATTTTCGCGGACTCTGCGCGGCGTTACTCAGCGTTTTGAAATCGACGGCGACCTGATCCGCAGCGCCGATGCCCGCCGGCTCGACGCCATGGCACCCGATTTTCAGGAATTCTACGGCCAGCTTCCCGTGTTGATCGCCAAGGAAGAGGAGTTCCGCGTCGCCGGACCGGTCGCGCTGATCGAACTAATCCTCGAAATTGGCCGCAAGGGGTTGAGCATCCAACGCTACAAAGGCCTCGGCGAAATGAACCCGGACCAGCTTTGGGAAACCACGATGGACGTCGACGCGCGTGTGCTGCACCAGGTAAAGATCAATCATGCCGATGACGCGGAAGAAGTGTTTTCGACGTTGATGGGTGATCTCGTTGAACCGCGGCGCGACTTTATCCAGTCCAATGCGCTAACGGTGGAGAACCTGGACGTTTGACATCCGCAAATCCATCTTGTCCTGGCCCAAGAGGTCCCGCACGAACCGCACCACCCGGCGTACCTTGTGGGATGGAGCGGTTATGAGGCAATGCTTCGGACGGCGACCGGTCTTTGCGGGTCGCTCGATGGGGCGCAAGCCGTGGGAAGACATTGTGTTATGATGCGTCCTGCGATATTGGTATGCGCGAATTTGGCGTTGTTTTCTAGGGAAAGGGCGCATTTTGGCGTTTGATAAAAAAAGCAGCTACACCTACGAAGAGCTCATCAAGTGCGGCCACGGTCTCTTGTTCGGTCCGGGCAACGCGCAGCTCCCTCTTCCCCCGATGCTCATGCTTGATCGGATCACACACATATCCGAAACCGGCGGTGAACACGGCCATGGACAGATCGTCGCGGAATTCGACATCAAGCCCGATCTCTGGTTCTTCAAATGCCATTTCGAAGGCGATCCGGTTATGCCCGGCGCGCTCGGATTGGACGCGATGTGGCAATTGGTCGGGTTCTTCCTGGGCTGGCTGAACGGCATCGGCCGTGGGCGGGCGCTTGGCGTCGGCGAAGTAAAGTTCAGCGGCCAAGTCTTGGAGACGGCGAAAAAAATTACGTACCAAATCAACGTGAAACGCGTCATCATGCGGAAATTAGTGCTTGGAATCGCCGATGGCATCCTGAAATCCGACGATGAGATCATATATAACGTTAAGGATATGAGAGTCGGTCTGTTCACGACCCAAGAAGGCGCCTAAGCAAGGCAAACAGTCTACGGAGTCACCATGCGTCGTGTTGCAGTCACTGGGCTGGGCATCGTATCCAGCATCGGCAACAACAAAACCGACGTTCTGGACGCGTTGCGCGAGGGACGATCGGGTATCGAGTTCTGCGAAGAATATGCCGAGCGCGGCTTACGCAGCCATGTCCACGGCGCCGTCAAGATTGATATCGAATCGCATATCGATCGAAAGGTGCGCCGCTTCATGGGCGACGGCGCGGCCTACAACTATATCGCCATGCAGCAGGCAATCGACGATGCGGGGCTGACCGAGCAGGAAATCTCGCACGAGCGGACCGGCCTGATCATGGGGTCGGGTGGACCGTCCACCAGCAACATGTTGTGGTCATGGGACACCGCGCGCGAGAAAGGCCCGAAGCGAATTGGCCCGTATATGGTGCCACGCACCATGTCGAGCACCAATTCCGCGGCGCTTGCCACGCCTTTTGGCATCAAGGGCGTGAATTATTCGATCAGCTCCGCCTGTTCGACGAGCGCGCACTGCATTGGCAACGCCGCCGAACTCATTCAATGGGGCAAGCAGGACGTCATGTTCGCCGGCGGCGGCGAGGAACTGCATTGGACGATGACCGTATTGTTCGATGCCATGCCCGCGCTCTCATCCGGCTACAACGAGACGCCGGAACGGGCCAGCCGGCCTTATGATGCAAACCGCGACGGTTTTGTTATTGCTGGCGGCGGCGGTGTCGTGGTGCTTGAGGAATTGGAGCACGCCAAGGCCCGCGGCGCGAAGATCTATGCCGAAATTGTCGGCTACGGCGCGACCTCGGACGGCATCGATATGGTTCAACCATCGGGCGATGGCGCGGTGCGCTGTATGAAACAGGCGCTTGACGGCCGGAATTTGCCGGTCGCCTATATCAACGTACACGGCACGTCGACACCGGTCGGCGACATCAAGGAATTGGAATCGATTCGCGCAGTGTTCGGCGAACAAATTCCGGCGATCAGCTCGACCAAGTCGTTGACCGGCCATTCCCTGGGTGCAACCGGCGTGCATGAAACGATTTACTCGCTTCTGATGATGGAAAACAATTTCATCACCGCAAGCGCGAACATCGATAACCTGGATCCTGGCGCGGAAGGGTTCCCGATCGTTCGCGAAAGACAAGACAACGTCTCGCTCGATTGTGTGGTCTCTAACAGCTTCGGTTTCGGCGGCACCAACGCGACTCTGATATTCCAGCGCTACGACACTTAAGCCGCTACCAGTCGCTTCAACAAACAAGAACAGGATGCACCCATCAATGGCAAGCTTTGCCGAACGGATAGGGCGGAGATGAGCCTCAAACCATTGATGGAAGGGCGCCGTGGTCTTGTTATGGGGGTCGCAAACGACCATTCCATCGCCTGGGGTATGGCGCAGCTGCTGCACAAGCATGGCGCAGAGCTCGCCTTCACGTACCAGGGTGATGCCTTCGGCCGACGCGTCATCCCGCTCGCCGAATCGCTCGATGCGGATTTGGTCTTACCCTGCGACGTGACCGAGACAGAAAGCTTGGATCGCGTCTTCGACGCGATCGGCGAAAAATGGGGCGGACTGGATTTCGTCATTCACGCGATCGCATTTTCCGACAAGGATGAGCTGAAGGGCCGCTACCTGGACACCAGCCGGGACAATTTTCTGCAAACACTGGAGATCTCCTGTTATTCTTTCACCGCGGTGGCGCAGCGGGCCGTACCCTTGATGACCGAGGGCGGCAGCCTGGTCACCTTGACCTATTCGGGTTCCGACCGTGTCATGCCCAACTACAACGTAATGGGCGTAGCCAAGGCGGCGCTGGAAGCAAGCGTGCGCTATCTCTCGGCCGACCTTGGCAAACAGGGTATTCGTGTAAACGCCCTGTCCGCCGGCCCTATGCGCACACTGGCCGGCTCCGCCGTCGGCAGTGCGCGCATGGTCTACAAATGGCAGGGCGAAAATTCTCCGCTGCGCCGGAATGTCAGTCTGGAGGATATCGGCGGGGCGGGACTATACATTCTGTCGGACCTGTCCGCCGGCGTCACCGGCGAGGTGTTATACGTCGACAGCGGATACAACGTCATCGGCATGCTGAACCTGTCCGAAGAAGACTAAGCCGCAGCGGGTTTGCCGGGCGATGGACGCCCGTGATCGCTTCAGCGAATTTCCAATGAAAAAGGGCACCGGTGATAGCCGGTGCCCTTTTTTGACTATTTGAACCGCGCTCCCTATTGGGCGGCGCGGCGCGGACGGCGCGGACGGCGGGCGCCGTCGCCATCATCGTCCCGATCCCCGCGGTCACCCCGCGGCTCAAGCGGAATTTCCTCGCCGGTCTCCTGATTGACCGCGCGCATGGACAGCTTGACCTTACCCCGGTCATCCACGCCAAGCACTTTTACCTTGACCATGTCATCGACCTTGACGACATCCTCGACCGAGGGAACGCGCTCGTTCTTGAGCTCCGAAATATGGACGAGCCCGTCTCGGCTACCAAGGAAGTTTACGAAGGCCCCGAAATCGACGGTCTTGACGACCTTGCCGGTGTAAATGGTGCCAACCTCCGGTTCGGCGACAATGTCATTGATCATCGCAATGGCGCGATCGCCGGCGATGGTGTCAATCGCAGCCACCTTGATCGTGCCATCGTCTTCAATGTCGATCTTGGCGCCCGTATCTTCGCAGATTTGACGAATCACCTTGCCGCCCGTGCCGATGACTTCCCGGATTTTGTCGCGCGGTATTTTCAGCGTCGTGATCCGCGGCGCATGTTCGGAAACATCCTCCCGTGCGCCCGTGATGGCCCGCTCCATCTCGTTGAGAATATGGAGCCGGCCTTCGCACGCCTGTTGCAGGGCGACACGCATGATCTCTTCGGTGATGGATGTGATCTTGATGTCCATCTGCAGCGCGGTGACGCCTTCCGTGGTGCCGGCGACCTTGAAGTCCATGTCACCGAGATGGTCCTCATCGCCGAGGATGTCGGACAACACCGCGAAGTCATCGCCTTCCTTGATCAGACCCATGGCGATACCGGCAACAGGTGCCTTCAACGGCACACCAGCATCCATCAATGACAGGCTGGTACCACAGACTGAAGCCATGGAACTTGAGCCATTCGATTC
>CAYYBI010000327.1:0-2881 GCA_964469835.1 uncultured Rhodospirillaceae bacterium | reverse complement strand
AAGCGGTAAACCACATCCGCCCGCACATGCGTGTCCTGGGCGAGAGCGTAAGGCCCGGCCATGAGGAACAGCGCGCCGTACATCTGCACCATCATATCGAAAACCCACACGGTAGGCGCGTTGAGGACGTACCGCATGAAGACTTCATAGACGACCGAAAGGGTCAGAATCAGAATGCACCAGCCAAAGGCGCGCCCAATCCAGATACTGAGCTGTTCAATAGCGTGAATTACGGAAGTCACGGCTAGCCCCCCACCTTTGCCGCCTTGTCCAGATATGAGAGGGACAGCCTCTCGGCTGTCCCTCCATAACCGAACGATCTTGCGAATCAGCCTCGCAAAAAGTACGGGTCGGATCAACCGAAGTGATGCTTGTAAGCGATGCCGTAATCCGGCTGATTCAGAAGCAGGTAGTTCATCACCTTCTTGGCATAGACTTTCTGCGACTTCACCACCTTGTCGAAGAACGGGTCTTGCGCGGAGATACGGTCGATAACTACATCCCACGCCTTCAACTGACTCTTCATGACCGAGTCCGGCGTACGGTAGACGTTGACGCCGTGGTCCTTCTTCAGATTGATCAGATCATCGGCGTAACGAAGGGTGCTGTACCAGTAGAAGTTCGAATTCTCGGCTTCGGAAGCGTATTCCAGAATGGCCTGAAGCTCCTTCGGCAGGGAATCGAACTTCTTCTTGTTGAAGGTAACCTCGAAGCATTCCTGGGACTGGTGGAAGCTGGCCAGGTGGTAGTGCTTGGAAACGTCCTGCATGCCGAAGTCTTTATCCGAGGTCGGGTTGTTGAACTCGGCGGCGTCGATCAGACCGGATTTCATGGCTGGCTGAATTTCGCCACCCGGCAACTGAACGACCGACATGCCCATTTCCAGCAGAACGTCGGCGGCCAGACCGACGGTGCGGTACTTCAGGCCCTTCATCTGCGACGAGCCCTTGATCTCCTCCTTGAACCAGCCAAGCGGCTGTGCCGGCATCGGGCTGTTAAAGAAGCTGACCAGGTTAAGGCCGAGGGAACCCATCAGTTCGTTGAAGAGGTCCATACCGCCGCCGTAGTGGATCCAGCCGAGCATTTCCTGCGCCGACCAGCCAAAGCAGGGGCCGGTTCCGAACAGCGAAGCCGCTTTGGATTTTGAGTACCAGTAAGCAGGAACATAGTGGGCGCCATCAAGGACGCCACGGTGCACGGCATCCTGCATCTGGCTGGTTTTGACAACGGAGTTAACCGACAGCAGATCGATCTTCAGACCGTTGCCGGCCATCTCGTTCACGCGATTGACGTAGCTTTTGGCATTTTCAAGGAAGATGCCGCCGCCCCAAGCTGCTTGAACTTTCAGAACCGTCGGTGCGGCCGTGGAGATGTTCGGCATAGCGACTGCTGCCGCGGTGCCAGCCGTGACGCCGGCGCCGACTTTCAGGAATTTTCTGCGGCTGGCCGATTTGGCCTTCGTGTCCTTGCTTGTCATTGGTTTCCTCCTCCGGACTTCAAGGAATTCTATCATTACAGGCACGGCAACAAATAGGGTCCGGACAATACGCCCGGCGCCCCTGGCACCGACCTACCCTTCACAAGTTTGATCTGAACCAAATGGAAATGAGTTGCTCCCTGCCAGATCTATTGACGCGTCCGAAACGCCTTCTGTCGCTCCGGCGCGCCAAGGTTTCAACATTTTCCGCGAGTCCGCAACAGGAATCGCCAAGTTATGGAATTGAAACGGAAAATTGTATACACTTTATCTTTGGTAATCTTACGCGACACGGTCCCGGGGCTCGCCTTGCGCAAAGATTGCGTCGAGATTGTCGAGCGCCCGGAATCCCATTGCGTCACGGGTCTCACGCGTCGCGCTGCCAATATGAGGTAAAAGAAACGTATTCGTCAGGCCGCGATATTTTGGATTTATTGCCGGTTCATTATTGTGTACGTCCAGGCCCGCCGCATAAAGCTTGCCCGACTTCAGGGCGGCGATCAGCGCATCGTCATCCACAAGCGCGCCGCGCGCAGTGTTCACGACGATCGCGCCGTCCGGCAGCAGGTCGATACGCAGGTCGTTCAGCAACCCGGTGGTTTCCGTTGTTGCCGGACAGTTAAGCGACAACACGTCGCATAGCGGCAACATCTCGTCCAGTGACGGATGGTAGGTTGCTCCCTGTTCAAGCGCGGGGTCGATTCGCCGTCGGTTGTGGTAATGCACATCCATGTCGAAGCCTTGGGCACGTTTGGCCACGACCTGGCCGACCCGGCCCATGCCGACGATGCCAATTCGCTTGCCGGTGATTTGTACGCCTACCATGAAGGCGGGGCTCCAGTCCTTCCACTCGGCGCTTCGCACCAGCCGTTCGCCTTCGCTTGCCCGGCGTGCCGCACCAAGGAGGCAGAGGATCGCGATCTCGGCGGTCGCATCGCTCAGCACATCCGGCGTATTCGTGACAACAATGCCGCGATTCTTCGCAGCTGGCAGATCGACGTGGTCGACACCGACCGAAAAATTGGTGATCGCCCTGATGCTTTCCGGCAACCGGCCGATCACCTCGGCCGTCAGATTTTCGGTGTGACACGGCATGATCGCGTCCGCACCATCGCATAGCGCGAGCAATTCATCGGTGCTATAGAGTCTGTCATTGGGATTGAGGCGCGGCACGTAATCTCGTCGCAATCGGTTTTCCACTGCGTCCGGCAGCTTGCGCGTCACCACGACGACGTGTTTGTTATTCATTTCGATTCGGTCCCTTTATTTTCAGCCGGCGCGCTGTCGGCGTTCTTGTAACATATTCGTTTACTTTTTCGAGTCATGATGGACGTTGCGGGGAGGTCAGCCCACATTACAGGTTGCAACGTCCGTCAACGGCAACAATGCCATCTAACCGGTGTC
>CAYYBI010000326.1:0-13114 GCA_964469835.1 uncultured Rhodospirillaceae bacterium | reverse complement strand
GCCGAGCAGAACTCCGGCAGCTTCGTCGGCCTAAATTCCCTGCGGTGAGGCGCCGTCCAAAGAAGACCGCACCTCTCGCCGAAGCCGTAAGACGCTTACGGCACGGGACGCGCCGGCGCTGATACGGGGTGGCCCGGAGTGCTCTCGCTCCGACCAAACACTTGCGAAACAAACACGGCCGCGGTCACGTTGAGCGCGATCAGACACAGCAGCGGGTTGAAGATGGTGGTGAACTGGGCCGCAAAACCGAGGGCAAGCGCGACCCCGACGCCACATACGCCCATCAACGATTCGGCGATTGATATGTAAATAGGCCGGTCGTGTTCTGGAGTTTGCGCGGCGAGAAAAAACGTTCGCGCTTGAATAACTCCCTGTCGGCCAAACGACAGCAATGTAAAGCTCGCGACATGAAAATAGGGAATGTCTACTCGGAGCACTTCATCGACCAGGAGGGTTAGCGTCCCGGCAAGAGCTACCAGCAACGCACCTAAGGTCATGGCGAACTGGCAATTTCTGGGAACGAGACGACCCCAGACCGGCCCGCCGATCAAGAGCCCGGCACTGATCGCGAACACCAGCATGACGAGATCTTTTGCCGTTGGATCGCCGAGCAACGCCACGTGGATGGTATAAAACGGAAGCGCCAGTTCAATAGAGAGCAGCCAGATGCGGCCAATCAGAAATTCACCAAACCACGGTTCGGTTCGAATTAGACCAATGCCGCGGCGCAGTTCTTGGAGGGGCGAGGTGGCTTCGCGGGGCGGCTTGGGCGATTCGGCAATCCCGGAGTAGAAACTGGCGGCGGTCAGCCATAGCCCGACCGCAATCCAAAGCAATAGCGTCTTGTTGTTCAACGTTTCGGGAAGAAACAGGTGAAGCCCTAAAGTTGCCGACATCGTGAGAAATCCGCCCGCAGCCGCGCGTTTCGCCATCATGACGCCGCGAATTTGCGGTGTAAGGACCCGGGCCGTGATGTCCTGGTGACAGATGGTATAGAGCCCCCAACAGACACCAAAGAGTCCCGCGCTGATGATCAATATCAGTCCGCCGAGATGCGGGTTGACCAAAGCGGCAAATCCGGCTGCAAAAGCAATTGCAATGCTGGAGCCCAGTTCAGTGAGGGCAAGGGCGCTTTTTGCGCGCTTCAGCATGGCGATCTGCGGTCCAATAAAAAGTTGACCGAACACCTGACCGAGCTGCGTTACCGGCACGATCAACGCGATGAGGATGGGCGCGACGCCGAGGGTGCCGGCGATCCAGGGCAGGACGGACCGGAAATCGCCGAGCTGGATCCCCATTATGTGAAGCGCACCGCCCCCCAGGAGCAGCCTGTAGTTGCGGCCCTTCGCGGATTCTGCGCCAGTGTTATTTATTACATCCGCCATCGCCGCCTACTTCAGCACCGAGGAAAGGAGGTAGAGCTGAACGACGAAGGAATTGACGATATCGATGAGAAAACTGCCGACCACGGGAACAATGATGAAGGCGGCAGGCGCAATACCGTATTTGCGCGTCACGGCCCGCATATTGCCCATTCCAATGAGTGTCGAGCCCAGACTGAAGCCGGTAAACCCGGCGCAAATCACCGCTGACTCGTAGTTTCGTCCCATGACCGAAAAGACCGTGTAATAGACAAAGGTGAGGACCAGAAGCATCTGAAGCACGCAAACAGCCAACAGCGGAACCGCGACATTCAAAACGAAGGACAGCTGAATGTTCATGATGCTCATGGCGAGAAATATTTGCAGGCTGATATCGCTGATCAGGGTGTTCGCGGTGTTATTCAGCTCTACGCGACAGACACCGGCCAGATTGGCGAGGGCGGCGCCCAAGAGCAGCGCGATCACAAAGCCTGGCAGGGTGACGTCGATTTTCGAAAGCGCGCCGCTGGCCACGGGGGCAGCGTAGACGCAGACGGCCACCATGACACCGGACGTCAGCATCGATGGGCGGACTCCGTCCCAATCAACGTGCTTTCCAGGCGTGCTCGGCATCTCGGCCGCCGCACCCGCACCGTCCTGAAGGCCATGGCGGCGTATCAGGAATTCCGTGAGCGGGCCGCCGAGCAAACCGCCGGCCACAAGGCCGAGAGTGGCGATGGTCAGCGCTGCTTGCTCGGCGTTCTGAATCCCGAAGCGTTCGATGAAGATGCCGGACCAGGCGACCCCGGTTCCATGTCCCCCCATAAAGGAGATGCTGCCAGCAAGCAGACCGGTCGCCGCAGGGTAACCGAAAGCCGCAGCAATTGCCGAGCCCACCATGTTCTGAAAGATCAGCAATGCCGTCGCAAGAATGAGCAGCACCAACATCGGCCGTGCAATTTCGCGCAATGCCCGGAATTTTATGGAAAGCCCGACCGTGCTGAAGAAAACCAGGAGAAACAGATCCAGAAGTTCTCTGCCCAGTTCGACGCGGACTAGATTGGCGGTATTGAGAACGCCAAGGACGATGCTGCAGGCAATCCCGCCGATCACCGCCGACGGGATATTGTACTTCCGCAGCACACCGACCCGGCCATATATGAATTCGCCGACGATCAGCACAAACAGGGTGAGGATTAGAAGGTCAAGCCCCTCAAGTCTGATAACGGCTGGGTCTTTATTCATCGCCAATATGTGCGCTTACAGCCAGCGTGACCGATACATCGAGGCCTGCGTCATCGATTTATTATATGGCGCCGTAACAGACATATCCGTCAACTAGGCTCAGGCTATGGACAAGGATCATGTTGGCTCTGTGATCGCTTGAAAAGTGGGTAGTTCTACCAATAGGACCGGCCGCGATTTTGATAATACCATCGTGTGCGGCCCGCCGCACATGACAATGCCTACAGCCGCGATACCTTTGAGCAGGACCGGTAATTTGACGCGCACACGAGAAAATTCACAAATTGCGGCTGTGAGTCAGGGGCGTGACCTCAAATCCTAGACCACCAAGGGACCCGGAATGTTGGACCTTCTGAAGTCGCTCTTCGCCGCCTCGCCTATTCTGGCGCTTTTTCTCTGCGTTGGACTGGGCTACGCCATCGGGAAGATCCGGATCGGAAAGTTCGAACTTGGCGGCATTGTGGGGACGCTGTTCGCGGCCATCGTCATCGGCCAGATCGGCGTCGAGGTGGACGCGCAAATCACGACCATGGCATTCGCGTTATTCATCTATTCGCTGGGCTATGTGAGCGGCCCCCAGTTCTTCAACAGCCTGGGCCGCAGCACGTTGAACCAGGTTCATCTTGTCGCCTTCAGCACCATTGTCGTTTTCGTCACCGTGTGGGGACTTGCCGCGACCTTTGGGCTGGATAAAGGCACCGCGGCCGGGCTCATGGCTGGCGCGACAACCGAGTCCGCATCGATCGGGACGGCCAGCGAGGCCCTGGCGACCCTGGGACTGGACGGTGAAGAGGTGAAGACGCTGCGGGCGAATATCGGCGTGACCTACGCGGTGACCTATCTGTTCGGGTTCACGCTGGTGGTGTTTTTCGTCAGCATTGTGGCGCCCCGGATGATGGGCGTCGATTTGAAAGAGACCGCGTCGGCCTACGAGAAGGAATTGGGTGATATCGGGGAAAATCTCGAGACCGGTCAGGAGGAAGCCCTGCGGCAAGTCGTTGTCCGGGTTTATGAGGTTACCGAGGAACCCGCCACGGGCATGACCGTCACCGATTTTGAAAAGCAGCGTGACCACGACGTGATCGTCCAGCAGCTGGTGCGCAGAGGACGCATACGCCCGGTAACACCCGATCTCACCCTGGCGACCGGAGACCGGGTCGCCTTGCTTGGCAAGCGCGACCCGCTCGTGGCGGCCGGCGAATTCCTCGGCGAAGAGACCGCAAACCTGCGTGGCATGGGTTTTGTCGGCGAGAGCCGCGACGTGGTGCTCACCAAGAAGAAATTCGTGGACGTAACGCTGGCTGAAATGAAAAAGCTCATCGATCCAGCGATGCGGCGCGGCGTTTACATCACCAAGCTGGTCCGGGTCGGGCATGATATCGAGTTGCGGCCCCGCACCCGGCTGCAAGCCGGCGACATCCTGACGGTCTACGGCCCGCCCGACACCGTCGAGACCGCCGCCGCCCAGGTCGGTTACTCCATGGACCGCAGCGACGCCGTCGACTACGTCTACCTTGGACTCGGGATCATCGTCGGCATACTGATCGGCATGATCACCGTGCCCATCGCCGGCGCGCCGGTGGCGTTGCATACCGGCGGCGGCTGCCTGATATCCGGTCTTCTCTTTGGCTGGCTGCGCTCCAAGCGTCCCGCCTTCGGCAGCCTGCCGTCGGCGACGGCCCTGCACATGAAGGATTTCGGACTGGCCATTTTCGTCGCCAGTGTCGGGCTTGCGGTGGGGCCGGAGGCGTTGTCGCTACTTGCGGAGAAGGGGCTGCTGCTGCCGTTTCTGGCAGCCGTCGTGGTGCTGGTTCCCCTCATCGCTTCCATGTACTACGCCAAATACGTGCTGAAGATGAATCCGGCGGTGATTTGCGGCGCGCTCGCGGGCATCTTGACCTGTACCGCCGGCCTGAATGCCGCCGTTGCCGCGGCCGACAGCGAAACACCGGTTCTCGGCTACACCGTTCCCTATGCCATCGCCAATGTGACCTTGACCCTCATGGGACCGGTAATCGTGCTCATTGTCTGACCATAGACTTCGGGTGGCTTCGGCTCGACCGGCGGCGCCATATCGACCTTGTTTATGGCAGGCAGGTCGTATTTCCGTTCATCCATCCGGCAGATGCGCCTTCTCGCAACTCAGTGTGGCCGGTCGCTTGCGGGTCAAGGGTTTCGCTTGTGCCTCAACTTCCACGCGGTTGATAATGGCCGGACGCATCCTGAGGCCACGCTGCCGGAGACCACATCATGATACCTGCCGAGTTCGACATCACGGATAAGGTCGTATTCATCACGGGAGCCGGCCGCGGCATTGGGAAGGGTGTCGCACAGGTGCTCGCGGAGGCCGGCGCCGACGTCGCGATCAATGCGTTGACCGAAACCTATGTCACCGGGGTAGCCGCGGAAATGGCGGCGGCGACCGGGCGGCGTATCGTTCCTGTCATCGCCGATATGACGAAGGCGGAGGATGTCCAGCGCGCCGTCCACCATGTCCTCACCACGTTCGGGCGCATCGACGTGCTGGTCAACGCACTCGGCGATTCGATCCGAACGCCGCTGGTTAGCCTGCCGGGCGCCGGCGGCGACGTTACGCCCATTGCCGACGACGACCTCAATTTCATCATGGACATCAACCTGACCGAGGCGCTCCTGTGTACGCGCGCGGTTGCCCCGCACATGCTGACGCGGGGATCGGGCAAGGTCATCAATGTTTCTTCTTGGACGGCGCATCAAGGCGGCCGCGACATGGTTCTCTACACGACAGCCAAAACCGCACTCTCCGGATTCACGCGGGCGCAGGCGCTCGAATGGGCGCCCCATGGCGTGCAGGTCAATTGCATCGCGCCGGGGCTCTTTCCCGATGTTGTAACCGGGGGCGAAGAGCGCGTGCGCCGGACGGAGGAGCGGGCAAAAACCGATGTGCCGCTGGGTCGTCCCGGTCGGCTGCGGGAGGCCGGATTGCTGGCGCTCTATCTCGCATCCGGTGCATCGGACTACATGACCGGGCAGACCATTCTGCTCGATGGCGGGCTCGGGCTGTAGCGTTCCGGTAAACCATGCCGGAAGGTTCCGCCCCTCATATTCAGCGCGTGCGCAGCAAAACCGAAAGGAAGCGTCATCACCGTAGCCCATACATTGGCCGCGTTCGTCGCCGAAGCCGGCCCAGCCGACCTGCCTGCACAGACCTTGGACCACGCGGCGATGCTGATCGCCTCCACGCTGGCGAGTGCGGCCTGTGGCCGGGACATCTCGTCTGCCGTCGTCATCCGGGAACTTGCCCAAGAGCGCGGCGGGCGGGCGGATGCAAGCATCTGGTTTGATGGCGGGACAAAGCTACCCGCCGTCAGCGCGGCGCGCGCGAACGCGGTGATGAGTGACGCCGCGGCCTCCGACGATAGCGATCTTCGCAATATCACCCATGCGGGCACGCCGCTGACCGCCACCACGCTCGCCATGGCGGAAAAGACGGGCGCCAACGGCCGGGATGTGCTCGACGCCATCGTGCTCGGATATGAAGCGGCGGGACGCATCGGCGCCTCCATTACGCCGGGCTTTCGCCAGCGCGGCTTTCACGCCTGTCTGATCGCGATCTTCAGCGGTACGGTGGCGACGGGACGATTGCTCGGCCTCGGCGGGGAGCAAATGACCCATGCCATCGCGCTCGCAGCCACCTCGATCGGCGGGCTCGTGGCCGCGGGCAATGAAACTGTGGCCCGCGAATATCACGGCGGCCTCGCCACCCTGCTCGGGATGGAGGCCGCCATGGCCGCGGAACGGGGCTTCACCGCCGAAGACCGCATTTTCGAAATGCCGGGCGGGTTCTGCGAGACTTATGGCGCGTCCGACAGCAACAACAGTGGCGATATCGTTACGGATCTCGGCAAGGAGTGGGATATCGTCACCGACATGGCGATCAAGCTGGTACCGGGCAGCCATTTCAACCACGCGACCGCCGAGGCGGCGGCGAATGCCGCGCGAAAAGGCGATATCGCGCCCAAGGAGGTTGCTGCGATCATATTGTCGCGACCCGGACTGACCACGCTCGCGGGGCCGCGACATCCGGCGAACCTCATCGACATGGCGCACAGCACTGCCTATTTCCTGGCGGCCAGCGTCGCCGATCGCGATTTCACCTGGGCCCATGCCACGCAGGCGAAGATCGACGATCCGGTCATTCATAAATTGATCGATAAGACCGAGGTTGGCCCGCCGCCGACGGAAAACATTGCCGCTTACCGACAGGGCGCTACCGTGAGCATCAAGACCAACGACGGCCGGATCTTCGAGGACACCGTCCTGGTGCCGAAAGGCGCCGGGTGCCGGGGTATCGAGTGGGCCGACATCGACGCCAAATACCGCGCCCTGGCGCCGACCACGCTCGCGCCCGACCGAATTGAGGGAAGCCTCGAAATACTCCACGATTTCGCCGAACTTTCGCATGTTTCAGCACTGACCGACCTGCTCCGCTAGCCGCGGCGGCTGGTTTTTGCTTCAGGTCAGACATTACCGAAAAAGGAACGACGCCATGCCGATGTATGAAAAGGGCACTGTCAGTATTTATTACGAGGAGGCCGGCGCCGGCTTCCCGCTGCTGGTTATCCCCGGCGGTGGGTTGAACGGAACGATCGCCAATCTCACCGAAGGCTGCCCTTTCAACCCGATGAAGGAATTCAGCGACGAATACCGCTGCATCACTTTGGACCAGCGCAACGCCAATGGCGGCCAGTCCTCCGGACCGCTCGAAATCGAGCGGCCCTGGGATGCCTATACCGACGACCATATCGGCCTGATGGATCACCTCGGGATCGACAAGTTCCTGGTGCTGGGCTTTTGCATCGGCGGGCCCTTTAGCTGGAACCTGTTGCGCCGGGCGCCCGACCGAATTCCCGCCGCCGTGCTGGCGCAGCCAAGCGGCTTCCGTCCCGAATCGCCCGACCTGTTCTACCGGAACAATATCGAGGGATGGGGGCCGCAGCTGTGCGCCCACCGGTCCGACATCACCATGGAGATGGTCGACGCCTTCTTAAACAAGATGTACCGCGCCAACGCGGATTTCGTTTTCACCGTGACGCGCGATTTCGTGCGCGCGTGCCAGACGCCCGTCCTGGTCCTGCCGGACGATATTCCGGCTCATCCTTATGCGGTGGCCATGGAGTCCGTAATGCTCGCGCCGAGATCCGAAGTCAGCCTCTTTCCATGGAAGGAGCCCAAGGAGCGGATCCCTATAACCGTGCGCCAAGTGCGTTCCTTTCTACGCGCCCATCGGCCCGCCGGCTAAGACGGATTGCGCGGCGTCAAATGCCGCGCGTCCACCGCCGCCTGGTGGTCCATCACGCGCAAGATGCTCGCGTTCATCATGTAGACGCTCATCAGGGCTGTTAGCTCGAGCAGACCCTTTTCACCGTACCGCGCCCGCACCGCGTCGAAAGTGTCGTCGGCGACCTTGGGCGATTCCAGAAGTTCCCGCCCGAACCGGACGATCAACGCTTCGTCCGCTGTGAGGCCGTCGAGCGGCCCGTAGATGTCGACGGCGTGGATAGCTTCTTCGCGCGTGCCGGCCTTCAGGCCCAGCTTGACGTGCGCGTTCCAAATGTAGTCCGCATTCGCCGCCCGCGCCGCCGTGCAGATCGCCAGCTCCGACTCCGCCCCGGTCAGCGATGTGTGGTAACGCAGGTGTTCGACGAGGTCCGAGAGCCGGCCCCCCGCCGGCCCGGCATATGTAAGGTAGAGGCTTGGCGGGGGATTGCTTGTGCGCGTCGATTTGATGTGGCGCACGGCGGCGCGGGTCTCATCGGCAAACGCTTCCGTATCGGACGGGATCGGTAGTCGCGGCATCGTCTTGCTCCTTCATCTGACCTCATACGGCCAAAATTGCGTCGATCTCTTTGAGGTTTCCTGTTGTCAATTTCCACCGGGCGGCGGCGGCGTTTGCAGCCACTTGCTCGGGCCGCGACGCGCCGGAGATTATGCTGGCGATCGTCGGTTGCGCTGCAAGCCAGGATATCGCCAGTGTCAGCAAGTCATACCCATGATCGCGCGCATAACCATCCAACCGCTCCAAAAGGTCGAAATTTGCGGTGGCGAGGGTTGAATCGCCGTCCATCCTGCTGCCGGCCGGCGCAATGCTTCCCCTTTTATACTTTCCGGTGAGCAGCCCCTTCGCGATCGGATAATACGGCAATAGGGAGATACCGTGGGCCTCGCAAACCGGGATAAGCTCCGCCTCGATCTCACGCTGCAGCATATTCCAGGCATTCTGGGCGGTGACGAAGCCTTTCAGCCCCGCCTTTTTGGCCGCGTCGACCGCTTCCTGCATTTCCGCTCCGGTAAAATAGGAACATCCGTAGTAGCCGATCTTGCCCTCCGTCACGAGATCCTCAAGCGCGCCCATCGTTTCGGATACCGGCGTATCTGAATCCGGTCGGTGCAGCTGGTACAGGTCGACCCGGTCGGTCCGAAGTTTTTTGAGACTTTGATCGATGGCCACACGAATATTTTCTGGCGATCCCCGATTCTTGCCCGCCACATGCGAAATGGCGTGTCCGAATTTGGTCGCGAGAAACACCTTGTCGCGCTTGCCTTTTAGGCCGCTTCCCATGAACACTTCGGAATTGCCGCCGCCGTAGGTTTCCGCGGTATCGAGAAAATCGATCCCCGCGTCGATGGCCGCATCCAATACGGCATGCGTCCCTTTTTCGTCGACGCGGATCCCAAACGAATTACATCCGAGCCCCACCAACGAGACGTTCAGTCCGCCTGCACCACCGATGTTACGTCTTTCCATTTCTCGTCAGCTCTTTTTTTGTGATTGGGATGGGAACACGCGCGCCCCCGAACATATCATCCGCTTTGGCAGCGAAATAGCACCGGGCGGCCGGAAAGGGGATAAAGTGCGCAACCCGCCGCCGTCTCAAATCGGGATCGCAAGCAGGGTGTCGATCCGGTCGCTGTCCAGCACTGCGATCCTCTCCGTGAAGCGGTAGTCGTCGGTTGCAATGTCAATCCGGTCCAGGTAGCGGCCGGTCGCGAACATCGTTGTTTCGCCGGTATGCATGATCCGCGCGACGATGAAGTGCGAGTGCACGATGGCGGTGGTGTCCTCCACCGATTTCAGCCGGATCGGGCCGACAACATGGCGGTAGCGGTGCGGCTCGAACAGGTTGGCGTGGCGGATGGTGAAGACACGGTCGAGCAGCATGCCGCGTGTCGCCGCGTAGATCACCCCCTGCCGCATCCCCGCCTCGTGATTGGAGCGGCTGATCACCAGATAGCGGCACGGGTCGGCGAACAGGTCCGGCCATTCCTCCAACCGGTCCTCGTCGATGCATTCGGCATACTCGCCGATCAATTCCTGGACGCCCAGGCGGATGGTCTGCGCGTCTTTCTCGTCCCTGCGCGTACCGCTCATTGGCGCATCAGCGCGCGATAGTGTTTCCAGAAACCCCGGATCGCGGCCTCGCTGGTTTTGAAGGGTTGTGAGTCCGCCTCGTGTCCGCCCATCATGACGATGCCGGCACCCTCGTCATTGTAGCGCAGGGCACGCTGGACGAAGCCGCCGATAAAACCGTCCTCCATCGCGACATAGCCCGCCGGTCCGATCAGATTCCCTTGGCGCAGGCGGCGTTCGGTCATCGCCTCGTCATCGCAGTCGAAGCCGAGATGAATCCATTCCAGTTCCGTCTCGTCGACTCCCCGGGGGCGGATCACGCGCACGGCGATCGTGTTGCGCACCTGTTGCAGAACCATGCCCGGGAAAATGGTCAGGATCTGCACCGAAACGCCGTCGCCATATTCGTCGATGGAGTCGACGACGGAACTGTCCTGCAAGCGGAATTCGCTTTCCGACCGCAGGCCGGCGTCCTTGTATGCGGCGCTTTCGGCCGCATAGTCGAGCTTGACGTAGCTGTAATGGTTGCCGCCGTCCGGATTGATATAAACCCCGCCGGGCATGGTCAGCTTGTTGATTTTGAAGGTCGTCAGGAACAGGTGCAGGATCGAGGCGTGATACGTATCTTTCACATTCTCGATATACAGTTTCCAGTTGTTCGGCAGGACCTGCGTGTTGCGGCCGAGGATTTGGGGCGTGCGGTTCATCACCCGCAGCAGACCGCAGGTCACGTCCGGGCCAAGCCAGGTTTCCAGATCGGGCACCGTATCGCTGAAGGTGCCGAAGACGATGCCGCCCAGAACGGCGACCCGCAGGCGGCGCAGCCTGTGTTCGCCCTTGCGGAATTCCGGCGCCATGCCGCCCTTGTTTTGCACGCCTCGCTCGAACGCGACGCCGGTCAGTTGGCCTTCGAGATCATAGGTCCAGCCGTGATACATGCAGCTGAATTTCTTGGTGTTGCCATGCCGCGCCATGCACAGCAGATTGCCGCGATGGACACAGCGATTGACGAAGGCGTTAATGTTCCCGGCCGTATCGCGAACCGCGATCACCGCGACTTCGCCCATAGTCGTCGAGACGAAATCGCCCGGTTCGCCCAACTCCACTTCGAGGCAGAGATACTGCCAGGTCGGGCCCTGGAACAGGGATTCCTGTTCGCGGTCATAGGTATCCTGGTCGGTGTAGACCCGGAACGGCACTTCGCTGATGCCGTTGGACGGCCAGGAAACCCGGTGTTCGGCGGTTGAGTCGGATTTAGACATTGCTGCGCCTTCCTCCCATCGTCTTGCATCAGCGTACCGCCCCGCGAAATTCAAGGAAAGCGCTGCCGTCGTTCGAATGTCTGCGCTTGAGGGAAGAACTGCCCCACTACAAAACCATGCGAACTTCCGCTTCGCAGCCGGTAAGGAAAATTCGCTATGCATTCCGGTGCTGTTCTATAAAGAACCTTCCGAGCATGCTCGATAGGTAGCGTGCACGAGCAGGAGGTGGAAATGCCCGATAAAAAGTCAGTGCCGTCCCACAGCAATCTTGGCGGCGCCCTCGACGCCATCGTGATCGCGGAAAGCGACAATGTCGCGGTCTGCCTGCACGATATCGAGTCGGGCGCCGAGGCATCGATCAGGCGGGCCAAGGACAACATTGTCGTGACCGCCACCGATCCCGTTCCCCGCGGCCATAAACTCGCCGTTCGCGATATTGCCGAGGGTGAGAGCGTCCTGAAATATGGCGAGGTTATCGGCAAGGCCTCGCAGAACATCGGCACGGGAAACCACGTCCACGTTCATAACGTCGTGGACTGATCCGGCAGGCCCATGCAAAAACAAGGAGTGTCTCAAATGTTCTTCGGCTACCCGCGGCCCAACGGCAGCGTCGGCGTCAGAAACCGCGTCGGCATCATCTCGCTGATGGATAACTGCAACGGCATCGCCCGGAAAATTACCGAGAATGTCCGCGGCACCGATCTGGTGACCGACCTGTTCGGACGCAAGATGATCGGGCGCAATCATGAAATGCGCCTCAGGGCGATTCATGGAATGGCGATGAACCCGAATATAGCCGGCGTCGTCCTGGTCAGCCTGCACAAGCCGTCTGTCGACGCGTTCGCCGGCCCCATCGCCGCGACGGGAAAGGACGTCGAATGCGTCGCCTATCAGGAGGTCGGCAGCACGTTCCGCGCCATCGAAAATGGTATCGTGGCCGCCGCCAAATTGGTCCGGAAATACTCGGCCACGCAGCGCAGCGAGCAGCCGCTCTCGAAACTCATTTTCGGCGTCGAATGCGGCGGTTCGGATTTCAGCAGCGGCCTGTCCGGCAATCCGGCGCTCGGCCATGCGGCGGATTTGCTCATGGACGCCGGCGGCTCCGTGGTCCTCTCGGAGACGGCCGAAATCATGGGCGCCGAGCACCTGCTCGCCGAACGGTCCGTGAACAAGGACGTGGCCGCGAAAATCGTGCAGGCAATCGCCGATATGGAAGAGATGTCCCGCATGGGCGGTGTCGCCGATATCCGCAAAACCAATCCGTCCGCCGACAATATCAACGGCGGCCTCACGACATTGGCGGAAAAGGCGCTGGGCGCGGTCAAGAAGGCGGGCACCAAACCCCTGCAAGGCGTCGTCGACTACTGCGAGCCGGTTATCCCTGACCCGCCGGGGTTCTATTTCATGAGCACCCCGGCACCCGCATGCGAGTCCATGACGGGATTGGCTGCAGGTGGTGCGCAAATCATCGGTTTCAACACCGGCCTGGGGCAACCGTCGTCCCACCCGTTCGCGCCAACGATAAAAATCAGCGGCAACCCGCTTACGGCCTCCCGGGGATTCGACGACCTGGACGTGGATGTCAGCGACATCATGACCGGCGAGATGTCGATCGAAGAGGGCGGACAACGGATCTACGAAGAACTTCTGGCGGTCGCGAACGGCCGGTACACCTTCACCGAGCTCTATGGCACGGCGCAATCAACGATTGGCGTTGCCGGCGCAAGTTTCTGACTTTTGAGCGTTTTGTCGAATTCGAGATGTCCTTCTCAGCGGAGCCGTGTCCGCTGTTGGGGAAAGCGGACGCACGCTACGCAGTCTCGGATTTCCCTTCCCAGCCAAATGGCGACATTGCT
>CAYYBI010000325.1:0-12607 GCA_964469835.1 uncultured Rhodospirillaceae bacterium | reverse complement strand
CATCAGACCGCCGACGACCGGCCGGTCGCGAGCCGTATCGGTTCCGACGAAGAAGTGCACGAGCTGGTCCGCACCATGGGCGATTTGGATGCCGGCATCTTCCAACTCGCCACGGACGCGCGCGGCGACAAGGACGTGCTGCTGAGCCAATATGAAACCCTGAAGAACCTGTCGATCGAAACCGGCCGGCAGATTACCTTCGGCAGCCTGAGCCGGCGCGAAAAACCGGGCGAATGGAAAGCCAATTACGAACTGATTCAGAAGGCGAACCAGGAAGGTGCACGCATTTTCACCCAAGTGCACAGCCGGGAAATCAACATCCTGCTGTCCTTCGAGACCCGCATGCCCTTCGATACATGGGATGTCTGGAAAGACGTGCGCGCGATGCCGCTGGAACAGCAAAAAGCGGCGCTGCGGGATCCGGAAACCAAACGCAAGCTGGTCGAGGTGGCGAGCCGGCCGTATGACGGCCCGCCGGTCGTCGGCGCCGAGCCGCGCCCGCCGGTCTGGGACATGTTCTATGTGATGGACAGGATCGAGCGGCCGCACCGCACCGTCGCCGAAGTTGCCGAGCAACGTGGCGTCGCGCCCGCCGAGGCGATGATCGATCTGGCGTTGGAACATGATCTGAAACTGTTCTTCCGCCAACCCGCGGCCAATGAGAATCAGGACGATGCGCTGGCGTTGATGAAGAATCCGAATTCCGTCGTTACCTTCTCGGACTCGGGCGCCCATGTATCGCAGATCATGGACAGCTCATTGCAAACCCATCTGCTGAGCCATTGGGTGCGCGACCGGCAGGCCTTCACCTTGGAGGAAGCGGTTCGGCTGATCACCTATGATACGGCGACGCAATGGGGCTTCCACGACCGCGGCTTGCTGCGCGAAGGCATGTGCGCCGATATCGTGGTGTTCGACCCTGATCGCATCAATCCGCGCATGCCGGACGTGGTGCACGATCTGCCCTCCGGCGCGACCCGGCTGAAGCAGTATGCCGACGGCATCGCCTGCACCGTGATCAACGGCCAGGTGGTGCTGCGTAACAACGAACACACCGGCGCGCTGCCGGGCAAACTGCTTCGGGGAAGGCTGGCGCGGGCGTCGTAACGACACAAGATCTACTGACAATGCGAACGGGGCGAGACCGGCCGGTCTCGCCCCAATTCCGTTGAGAACGCCCTATGCGTCGGCGGATTGCCTTGGCCGGACGATCCAGATACCGATCAGGCCCAGCACCGCAAAGAAGGTCGGGCCGATGGCGAACCAGGAACCGGCCGCAAGCAACGCGGCAGCGGCAGCCCATAGAATGGAGGATAGCGCCTCCGCCAGTGTCGCCAGCCGGGAAGAAATCTGCCGGCGGCGGAACAGGCTGCGCTTCACCTGGGCGCGGAACCATATTTGAATCATCGTCGCCGACCCGGCCGAAATGGCGATGCCAAGCGCCACGACGGCGGCGATGTAGGGTGTCGCCAGGGCGAGCGCGCCGACCAGCGGCGCCACCGCGAGCGCGACGGCGACCAGCACCGCTTCGACTTTTGCCGCAAGGATGGTCCGCGCGGGAATTGGCGCCGACGCCATCAGGTCCGGAGCATCCTCGCCGGACACCGCAAGCCAGGCGAGTCCGCCCGCGAGCTGCCCCGAGGCCATGACAAGCACCGGCACCAGAACGAAAAGGCCGTCCAGTCGGTCGCCGAAATTATGCCAGAGCAGCAGTGCCGGCGGCAGCAGATAGAGAATATGAATCAAGGTTTGCGACAACAGCCAGGGATCGCGCCACAACAACATCCATTCCTTGCGGCGCAGCGCCCGCTTGGTCGAGACCGGCCGAAAATTATCGCGGATACGTTGTTTTCGGGTGTCTTGAAAGGAAACGCCGGACGCTGCAATCACGTGACTGCCGAAATTCGCGGATGTCACCGCCACCACCACGGCCAGCACGCCTAATCCGAGAACGCACAGCGCGAGGAAAATGGGCACGTCGCCCATGGCGGCCCGCACCGGCCACCAGATGGGGCTGGAGATATCGGGCGCGAGGGCGACGATACGTTCCGAGCCGAGGAAAGAAACGCGCGAAAAACTGCCGCTGGAAAGAATTGCCGCGGCCTGAATGCCGATGACGAACGCCGCCCCGATCACCGCCGACACGACCTGCGCCACCGACCGCGTCCGTTTCGCGCCGAGGCTGCGGAACAGCATGACGGTCAGTTGGATGGCAAAGGCCGTGCACAGCGCACCGAGTGCAAGGATGACGCCATAGGCGGCGATCCATCGCGGGCCGTCGAAGACCGCCAGCGTATTAATGAACGGCCCGGCCACAGCGACCATCAATCCGGCGGTCGACAGCGTTATGGCCGTCATCCGCACGGCGAAGACGCGGCGGCCGGAGGCCGGTGAGGACAGGATCAGGTCCAAATCATCCCGCGCATAAAAGGCGCGCGTCACCGATTCCATCGCCTGCGAGATCATCATGGTGCAGGACAGGAATATCGTGCCCATCACCACCACGAGCGTCGCCTTATCCGTCACGATCCCCGCCGTCGCCTTGGGAGCGATTACCAGATAGGCAATCAGATGCATGGCGGCGATGAAGACCGCACCGATGACCAGGACCACCGCCGTCCGGCGGCTCTTGCCTGCGGTCATCATGGCAACCCAGTCCCGCCAGAACAGGCGGAACTCGTGCCGGGCGAACCAGCCCAATGTCGCCGACTGGTTCACGCGGCGTCCTGCTCGGCCACCAGATCGAGAAAGATATCTTCGAGGGTGGTGCCGGTCTTACCACCCTGATGACGCAGTTCGTCCAACGTGCCTTCGGCGATCAGCTTGCCCGCATCAATGACGCCGATGCGTTCGGCCATGCGCTCTGCCACTTCGAGAATATGGGTCGTCAGGATCACCGTGACCCCCGTGGCCACACGTTCGGCCAGCACATTCTTCACCACACGGGCGGAACCGGCGTCGAGACCCGTCAGGGGTTCGTCGAGAATAAGCAATCTCGGTTCGTGCACCAGCGCACCAGCCAATGCCACCTTCTGGCGCATGCCCTTGGAAAATCCCTGGCACCGTTCATGGGCATGCGGCCCGAGGCCAAGCCAGTCGATCAACTCTTCGGCGCGGGCTTTCCCGGCACCAGCCTCGACATCCCACAACCCGGCGACGAATTCGAGGTATTCATAGGGCGTCAGCCTTTCGTAAATCATCGGCTCATCCGGAACCCAGGCGATCAGGCGCTTGGCGGCGATCGGATCGGCCAGCGCGTCCAACCCGAAGACGGACACCGATCCGGCGTCCGGTCGCAGCAAACCCGCAACGATCCGCAAAGTGGTCGTTTTCCCCGCCCCGTTCGGGCCCAGAAGCGCATAAAACTCGCCCTTGCGGACCCGCAGGTCGAGCCCATCGACCGCCGGCTTGTCGAAATTCTTCAAAAGGCCCTTGATCTCGAGAGCGGGTAACAAGTCGTTCATATCACGCCAAAATTCCCCGCGCCCGCAGGACTGCGGCGGGAGATCTCCATGTTTCCACAACGCCGCCCTTATATAAGGTAACAAAGGTTACGGAGACCTAAACGCCCCTGGAAAACCGCCATGAAATTGGTGCCGGCAGGCCAATTCGGGATATTTCGACAGCGAAGCCCATGATCCAACGGTCAAAATGTCCGGACAACTTGACAGCGTCGCCCGGAAAGCTTCACCCTCCTTTGCGCGTACGAGTGGCAACGGGCTTGGGAGATGGCATGGACAGGGTGGAAGTCGGCGGTGTCGGGATCGATCTTTGGCGCCAGGGCAAGGGCCGGCCCGTGCTTTTCCTGCATCCGGGCGACGGCTTCGCGCCGGACGATCCTTTCCTCACCGCACTTACCAAGAATTACGACGTGCTGGCGCCCTGGCATCCGGGGTTTGGCAATTCGGATTTTCCCGCCGGCTGGGCGACGGTCGACGATCTCGCCTATTTCTACTTCGATCTTCTTGATCAATTGGGGCTCGAGGACGTCACCTTGGTCGGCGCATCCTTCGGCGGCTGGATCGCCGCCGAAATGGCCGTCCGCGGCAGCAACCGTTTGTCTCGACTGGTGCTGATCGACGCGCTTGGCATAAAGCTTTCCGACCGGACAACGCGCGATATCGCCGATTTCCACAACACCGACGCAGCTCTGCTGGAAACCCTGAAATGGGCGAATCCCAAAGGCCGGCAGCCGGATTTGATGAGCTATGACGACGAGGCGCTGACCGCGGTCGTGCGCTCGCGCGAAGCCTTCGCCCACTATGGCTGGAAGCCCTATATGCACAATCCGGTGCTGGCCCGCTGGCTGCACCGGATCGCACTGCCGACGCTGGTGCTGTGGGGCGCCGAGGACGGCATCGTCAAGCCCGACTACGGACAGGCCTATGCGGCGCGGATCCCCGGCGCCCGGTTCGAACAGGTCGCGAAAGCCGGCCACTATCCGCATATAGAGCAGGCGGCGGCCAGCATCGAGTTCGTACGCGCATTTATCCACGGTTAAGGGAGAAAAGAATGCGGACCTATCACTTTTCGGAACTGCCCTATCCCGACGCCTGGGAAGGCCGTTCATCCCTCCGCGTAAACATTCCCAACGAGGTGTACGACCCGAAAGTTGGCGCGGACCTTTACGAGCGGTTCTTCGACGAATGGGTGCTGTGCGACGAACTCGGCCTCGACATCATGGTCAACGAACACCACGCCACGGCGACCTGCGTCAATCCCGCCTGCACTGTGCCGCTCGCCATCCTGGCCCGAATCACCAAGAAGGCGCGGCTGCTCGCGCTCGGCGTGCCGATCGCCAACCGGCCGAACCCGGTGCGCGTGGCCGAGGAGCTGGCGATGATCGACGTGATCTCGCGCGGCCGGCTCGACATGGGGCTGGTGCGCGGTTCGCCCTATGAAATCGCGCCGACCAATGCCAAGCCGGTCGGCCAGATGGAGCGCTTCTGGGAGGCGCACGATCTGGTACTCAAAGCGATGACGACGCGCGACGGGCCGTTCAGCTGGGAGAGCGAGAATTACCACTACCGAAAGGTCAACATCTGGCCGCGCCCCTATCAGGACCCGCACCCGCCGGTCTGGGTCACCGCGACCAGCCCAAGCAGCGCGCCCCGTATCGCCCAGAACCGCCATGTCATCGCCACGCTGATTTCCGGCGTCATCGCCAAGGATCTGTTCAAGGCGTATCGCGACCACGCGCGCGCGGACGGTTGGGAGCCGGGACTCGACCGCTTCGCTTATTGCGCCATTGTCGGCGTCGGCGAGACCAAGGCGGAGGGCCTGCGCCGCGCCGATCAGATTGCGGATTACGTCCGCACCAGCCCGATCGTGGCCAAGGAATTCGCCAGCCCGCCGGGATACAAGAAGATCCCCGCCGAGATCGCCACCATCCGGGCCGGACCGAACGCCGGTAACCGGCCGCTGAAGACGCCGGAAGGGCGGTTGATCGACCAGAAGACCGCCTCGGTCGAGGATTTTATCGACGCCTGCAGCGTATTCGCCGGCACGCCCGACCAGGTCTATGACCAGATCGCCCGCTTCTACGACTTCACCGGCGGATTCGGCAATCTGCTGATGATGGGACAGGGCGGCCATCTGTCCCATGAAGAGACGGTCGCCAACCTGACCCTGTTCGCCAAGGAGGTCCAGCCACGGCTGCAGGAACTGCACTCTCGGCCCTTGGCAATGAGCGCGGAGTAGCGGCCGGCGCCGATAGCCGCTACGCTTTTTTTGTCACCGCCTATCCGCAGCATTTTCCGGCAGCGGCGGCATTGCAGCGACCCCGACGAACGGTCGCAAACGCCTTTGGCTATCGGCTCCATCATTCCCGCGCAAGCAGGAAAACACCAGTCTTAACCGCCGGCGCAGGCACGTTCAGCGGATGAAGGAACGATCACCATGAATGCCCAAGAAATCGAACGCCTGTTTCGCGGCAGCGGAACGCCGCCAAGCCGGATGTTGCCGGGTGAACCGCCCTTCACGACGCGCCCGGAACTCTGCGGCACCTTCGGGATGGTTGCCTCCACACACTGGTTCGGGACGGCAGCGGGCATGGCGATCCTGGAGAAAGGCGGCAACGCCTTCGACGCCGCGATTGCCGTGGGTTTCACGCTGCAAGTCGTGGAACCGACCATGGCCGGACCGGCGGGCGACGCGCCGATCATCCTTTATGATGCCAAGACGGACCAAGTGTCGGCGATCTGCGGCCAGGGAGTGGCGCCCGCGGCAGCGACGGTCGGCGCGTATCGCGACCTTGGGCTCGATATCGTGCCGGGCGCCGGGTTGTTGCCACTTGTGGTGCCCGGTGCGTTCGACGCGTTCATGGTCCTGCTGCGGGATTGGGGAACGCTGCGGGTCCGGGACGTTCTCGAACCCGCCATCGGCCACGCGCGCAACGGCTATCCCATCGGCGCGCGGGTGGTGGCGACGATCGATGCGTTGAGGGATCTGTTTGTCGAACACTGGCCCAGTTCGGCGGCGGTATACTGCCCCGGCGGCACGGTGCCGAAGGCGAACCAACTATTTGCGAACCCGGTGCTGGCGGATACCTTCGAGCGGATTCTGCACGAGGCGGAAGCGGCGGGCGGAGACCGTGAACAGCAGATCGAGGCGGCCCGCGCCGCGTTCTACCGGGGCTTCGTCGCCGACTCCGTCGACCGCTTCTGCCGCGACAACGAATTTCTCGACACCTCGGGCGAGCGGCATCGCGGGTTCCTGTCCGGCGAGGATCTGGCCCGCTGGTCGGCGAGCGTCGAAACCCCGCTGTCGCTCGCGTACGGTAACTATACGGTTTTCAAATGCGGACCCTGGAGTCAGGGGCCGGTCTTCCTGCAGCAACTCGCACTGCTGCGTGGCTTCGATCTCGATGCAATGGATCCGGATGGCGCGGATTTCGTGCACTGTGTCACCGAATGCACGAAGTTGGCCTTCGCCGACCGCGAGAAGTTCTATGGCGATCCGGATTTTGTCGACGTGCCCATCGATGTGCTGCTGTCCGAAGACTACAACGCAGCCCGCCGCGCGCTGATCGGTAAGACCGCATCGGAAGCCATTCGGCCGGGCGCGATTCCCGGCCATGGCGGGCCGGTGGTCTATGGCCTCGAGGACGGACAGCGCATCTCCCTCGCCGACGATGGCACGCCGATGCCCTTGTCCGCGCCCGAAGCCGCCGTGTCGATCGCGACCGGCGACACGGTGCATCTCGACGTCGCCGACCGGTTCGGGAATATGGTGTCGATCACGCCGAGCGGCGGTTGGTTGCGCAGTTCGCCGACCATCCCCGACCTCGGGTTCGCGCTATCCAACCGGGGCCAAATTTTCACCCTGGAAGAAGGGACGCCGGGTGGAATCGCGCCGGGCAAACGTCCGCGCACAACCCTGAGCCCCGGCTTCGCGACACGCAACGGCAAGCCGTATATGGCGTTCGGCACCCCCGGCGCGGACCGGCAGGATCAATGGGCGTTGCAGTTCTTCCTGCGCCATGCACATCACGGTCGGAATTTTCAGCAGGCTGTCGATGCGCCGACCTTCAACACGTCGCATTTCCCAGGCTCCTTCTATCCCAAGTGGGCGGCGCTGCGCTCGCTAGCGGTGGAGGGCCGATTCTCCGACGCAACGATCGACGACCTTCGCAAGCGGGGACATGATGTTTCGGTCGGCGATGACTGGTCACAGGGGCGCATGTGCGTCGTGGCGCGCGATGGCGACCTGCTAAAAGCCGCGGCCACCGCGCGCTTCACCCAAGGCTATGCCTTCGGACGCTAAAGCAAAGCTACCAACTTTCCATAAGCAATATTCCGCAGACACCTCGCCAAAGGAAGGAGCCCATCCCGTGAAGATGCACATTCTTTCCGGAGGCCGTGTGCGGATGAAAAAATACATCTATGTGCCCGATGCGGCGCGCGAGGAAATCATCGACCTGCCGGTTTCCTGTTTCCTGTTTCGCCACCCACAGGGAAACGTGCTGTTCGACACCGGGTGTCACCCAAGCGTCGCCGAGAACCCGGAAAAGAGATGGGGAAGTCTGGCGCGGGCAGTGGTTCCGACCATGGCCGGCGACGACAACGTGGTCCGCGAGCTTCGTCGGATAAATCTGACGCCCGCCGATATAGATATCGTGGTGAACTCGCATTTGCATTGTGACCATTGCGGCTGCAACGAGTTCTTTTCCAAAGCGACGATCTACGTTCATGCGGATGAACTGGCAACTGTTCGGGATCCGAATATGGAGGGGAAGGGATATTTTCAGGCCGACTGGAAACATCCAATGCCGATCATCGAAATCAATGGGGAGGTAGATATCTTCGATGACGGACGCATCGTGCTTTTGCCGCTTCCCGGACACACACCGGGCCTCACCGGCTTGCTCGCCAGCCTACCCAATAGCGGCGCCTACTTACTGGCATCCGACGCGGTTGCGATCAGGGAAAACTTGGATTTGGAAACCATACCGAAAAACACCTGGAACCGAGATCTGCAAACCAAGTCCGTTACCAGGATCAAACAGATCGAGAAATCAGGAGCAACGGTCGTATGCGGTCACGATCGTTCGCAATGGTCAGCCTTTAAGACGGCGGAGGAATGCTATGACTAGCGCGCTGAGCCGGCCCATATCTGAGCATGTCGCTTCATAGCCAAACTGTACCGTCGGGTGTTGAATAAGCGTCCGGCAATCGGCGCGATCCCGCGATCGCTCAAACCACACTCCAACGGAGGATACCGATTTGGCTATCGACTATGAAAAGCGTGACGGCGTCGCCTACATCACCTTCAACAATCCGGATAAGGCAAACATCCTGGACAAGGCGACGTCGGATGAAATTTCGGACGCCTGGATCGACCTCTGGGAGGATCGCGATATTCGTTGCGCCATCGTGACCGGCGCGGGCGACCGGCATTTTTGCGGCGGGCACAATCTCGCGCCGCGTCCCGACCTGACCGCCGAGGACCGCGAATTTCTTCGCACCAACAAAATATACTGGCCGCTTGCCGGTACGGTGCATGGCCAGAAGACCGGCGTCGACGGGCGGATGGGCGATCATTATCCGCGCGTCTGGAAGCCGGTCATCGCGGCGGTGAATGGCTGGGCCGCGGGGGCAGGCCTTTACATGTTGCTCGCGTCCACCGACATCCGGATTGCCAGTGCCGAGCATGCGCGGTTCAAGTTCGCGCTGCTCACGCAAGGCTGGTTGGGCAACGGACCGGGCGCGAGCCTTCTGATTAAACAGCTTCGATACATTGATGCGATGAAGATCCTGTTGACCGACGAACCATTCGGCGCGGAAGAGGCGCTGCACATCGGCCTGATCAACGAGGTGGTGCCCCATGCGGAGTTGATGGAGCGTGCGGAAAAGATCGCGCGGCACATCGTCACGCTGCCCCCCGTCGCCGTTCGCATGATGAAGGAGTTCGTCGTGCGGTTCGGCGACCTGCCGACCGATCAGGCATGGCACGTCCAGAACCTGATCAACTCGCTGCTGATCCAGACAACCACCGATGGCGAGGAGGGTCGCGAGGCCTTCAATGAAAAGCGGCCACCCAACTTCACCGGCACCCTGCGCCGCCGAGGCGAAGCTTGGGAGGAACCGTCGGAGGAAGACGCGAAGCGTCTCGATGAAGCCTATCGCAGCGGCGATTACTGAGCGTTCGCGAGTCTGCCCGGCTATCCAAGCGCACCGGATTTGCGCAGCGCCGCCACCTGGTCGGCGGATAGGTCGAGCACCTCTTGAAGAACCGCGTCGGTGTCCGCGCCCAATGCCGGTGCCTTGCCCGAATGCCGGCCAAAGCTCGCGCGCCATGGCAAGCCCGGCAGGACGCCCGTGCCGTGGACATCCCAAAAATCCCGCGCTTGCAAGTGCTCGTCCGCGACAAGGTCGCACGACGTGGCGAGCGCCGCCGATGGAATGCCGTTCTTCGTCAAGTCCGCCGCTGCTTTTTGCGCCTGCATGCCGCGGGCCCAACCGGCCAGTTCGCTATCGATCTTATCGTGCATTTCAAACCGCTCGCGAAGGCCGAGCGAGGCCAGCGAAGACAATGACGGGAGGATGGCGCAAAGGCTTTGCCATTCCGTGTCGTTCGTAACGGCAATGCCGATCCAGTTATCGTCGCCGATGCACCGATACACGCCATGCGGGGCGTATTCCGCGGACGTATTGCCGGCCGGCTTCGGCGGCGCGCCGAGCTGAGCCGCCAGAAGCGGCTCGGCCAGAGTCCACAGCATTGCCTCGATCATGGAGAAATCGACACGAACGCCACCGCCTCCCGCCCGCCGCTGACGCCAGAGCGCGGCGGCGGCGACGAAGGGCAGCAACAGGCCGCACATCGGATCGAGCCAGGCAAATCCTACTCTCGGCGGCTTGTCCGGGTGGCGGTTGAGCCCCGCAAACCCGGCATAACTCTGCAACAGCGTGCCATAGGCTACCGCGCCGGACTCAGGCCCCGCCCGCCCGAGCCCGGAGGCCGAAAGAAAGATCAAATTGGGGTTCAGCGCCTGCAGTTCGGCGGCGCCAAGGCCCAGCCGTTCCATGACGCCCGTCGCGAAGTTTTCAATCAGCACGTCGGATTTGGCGGCAAGCGCCCTGGCAATATCGACCGCTTCCTTCTTCTTGAGGTCGAGGACGATGCCCTTCTTTGCCTGACCGAGCACAGTGTGCAGTTCCGATGCCCGCCCCGGATCGCCACGGCCCGGCGCTTCCACCTTGATCACCTCGGCCCCCATGGCGGCGAGATAGCGCGTTGCTGTCGGCCCGGCGATGACCCAACTGAAATCCAGAACGCGGACGCCTGAAAGCGGCAGCGAGCCGGATAAACCGCATCCCGCGGGCCGATCGCTGGGCGCAAGACCGCCATCGGCGAATGTTAACCCAAAGGGTGCGCCCGGCGCCTTTACCCGGTGCCCGCCAATATCGAGCGAATAGTAAAAGTCGCGATGTTCAAGCTGCGGGGAGGTGAGCTGTTCCGCCAACTCGCGCAGCGGAAAACTCGGCACATGGGCCGCTTGCGCCGTGTCGGCAATCCACTGTTTATCGTGGCGGCGGCTCCAGTCAGACATCAGTGCATGAAGTGCGTCCCAGTTTTCGACACGGTCGGCCTTGCGGGCGAAGCGCGGATCGCGTCCCCAGGCCGGCGAGCCCATGGCTTCAAGCCAGGCGGTCCATTGGCGTTCCTCGCGCGGGGAGATCGCGGCATATCCGTCCGTTGCCGGAAGAATCGTAACGGTGGCGCCATTCCCGTCGTTCAGACGTTTTCTTGACCAGCTCTTTCCAGTGAGGCCGCCCCGTGACAACTCGCCGACGGCCAAGGTCGCCAGCGCCTCCTGGATCGAGACATCGATTACCGCGCCGCCTTCCGCGAAAAGCACCGCATGCATGGCGGCACAGGCCGCCGCGATCCCACCGAGAAAGGCCGACTGTTTACCGACCGGGCGGATCGGCGGCTCTGCAAGGCCGTCCACTTGTCCGGTCAGCAACCGCGCGATTCCACTAGCGCAGAACAGCGTCAGATCGGTCGCGGGGTCGTCCGCCCTGGGCCCTGTCTGTCCGAAACTCGAAATGAAGACGATCGCTGCTGTCTTATTCGAGCGGCGAAGGCTATCGGCATCATACTGCCGGGCGCGGAGCTCGGCAGGCGCGCCCTCGCAGACGATTAAGTCGGCCGACGAAAGCGCCGCTCGTGTCGCCGCAGCATCGGCGGGGATGTTTTTGCCATTGTTCAGGTAAATCGAGAAAGGCATCGATGCGGACGCGTCGATGGTGGTGACCGTGGCGCCAACATCGGCGAAGAGACGCCCACAGACCGCGGCCGCCATACCGGGGCCGATCTGCACCACGCGAAATCCCGCCAACAAAGCCACGCTCAACACCTCTTTGGCAGGTCTCGGATTCAACTTTGAAACGACACCGCGGTTGAGAGGCGCTGCTCCGACAACCCATCATCGAAACTTCGACCCGATGAAACCCACCGGTAAGACAGAATCACGCCTAGTGCCTCGTCTCAAGCGGCATTTTCAGCACCATCGACCCTAAGCGGACATCCAGTTCGCCGTGAAACTGATCGGACCGCCGTATCGGAAAGCAGGAAGGTACTAAGGTCACTCTCCCGGTTCGACTGCCGGTTCCGCCGGCCCTTGGTCGCCCTTACCCTTCGCGGCGGCCTTCTTCTCGCTGCGCTCGCTCAGCCCCTCCATCAGCAGGTAGAACACCGGCACGAAGGGAAGCGCCAGAAGGGTCGTCGCCAGCATGCCGCCGAAGACGACGGTGCCGATGGCCTGCTGGCTGGCCGAGCCGGCGCCCGACGCGGCGAGCAGCGGCACGACCCCGAGGATGAACGCCAACGACGTCATGACGACCGGCCGGAAGCGGCGTTGCGTCGCCTCGACCGCCGCCTCGGCGATCGGCTTGCCCTCGGCGCGCAGCTCGCGGGCGAACTCGACGATCAGAATGGCGTTCTTGCTGGCCAGGCCGATCAGCAGGACGAGCCCGACCTGGCTATACAGATTGTTGTCGAATTGGCGGACGATTAGCGCGACCAGCACGCCGACCATCGCCATCGGCACCACCAGGATGACCGCGGCCGGGTTGGTCCAGCTTTCGTATTGGGCGGCCAGCAC
>CAYYBI010000324.1:0-5571 GCA_964469835.1 uncultured Rhodospirillaceae bacterium | reverse complement strand
CGTCGTCAACGCGTTGCAGGCCTTCCAGATAGCGGCATACGAAAAACCGTCCGTGAATATCGGGGCACGGCAAATCCGCCGCTTGCATGACGCCGCGGCGGCGTCGCTCATTGCGCTGGGAGAACGCTTGTCCGACAGGATCGTTTTCGACCGCACGCGGCTGTTGAGTATCGAGCGCGGGATCGATGAGATTGCCTTGCCGGCCTATAAAGAATTGGTGCGAAAGCTGGCGGGCGTACCGGACGGACGTAAAATACTGGCCGAGACCAAGCAACAGCTCGACGCCATGCGCCGGCAGCGGGATGCGGTCGGGAAATACTTCGAGGGCGCGTCCCAGGATTACCTGACGGTGGTGGCCGCCGCGGGCGCGGGCTATGCGGATCAGGTGCGCCGGGCGCAGTTCGGCCAGGTTCGGGCCGGCGGCATAAAAGGTTCCAAGGTGAAGTATCTGGCGTCGCGGCGGCGGATTTTTTTGAAACACGCATTGGATTATTCAAGAGAGGGTAGGATCAATGAAAAGCAATGGCTTGACGAAATTCGGTGATCCGGAAACCGGTCGCAATCGAGGCGCCTTTCGGTGTCGCGTGATCGTATGCCTGTCGGCGGCTGCGATGCTGGTGCTTGGCGCCTGCGCAAGCCTGCCGCCGTTGCCGCCGAGCAAGGCGCAGCTAAATATGGAGACGAGCAGCGAAGAACTCGGGCAGCCCCTGGTTTCCGAAACGGCGGAAGAGGGAACATTGCTGGGCGGTTTGCTGGGTGGCGGCATCTCCTTTGGTGTCGGCAGGCGCAACGACGATGTTCAAATGGCCCTGCCTGTCGGCATGTTCGCCGGCAGCATCGCCGGCCGGTATGTGGCTGCGAAACAGGCCGAATTCAGCAAAGAGGCCGAGGTGGCGGAATCGATCACCCGCGATATCCGGATCAAGAACGCGCAGGCGGGCCGCATGATCGCGGCGATGGAAACCGTCGTTGCGGAGCATCGCACTCGACTGTCGGAAATTCGTGCCGCGAAAGCGAAGGGCCGCGATAGTGAGGCGCTTTTGGAGCAGCGTGTGGAAGTGGCAGCGCGCGACCTCGAAACGATGAAGGAATCGGCCGGCAAGGCGGAGGGTCATCTTGCCTTGTTCAACGAGGCACGCGGCATCGTTCTGGAAGAGAACGAGTCGAAGGATTTGGCGCAAAAACCCGTCATGAAATCGATGACGGTGGAAATTCTGACGCTCCGCAACCGGATCAAGTCGATGCATAAATTGATCGGCGACCTGTCGAGTGTGAGCTGAGGGCATGGTGATGGCCGGCCTGCGGCGTTGCGGTCTGATGCTGATCGGTGCCGGTATCGCCGCGGCGTTGCTGTCGGGTTGCGAAACGGAACGGGATCCGCGCTCCGGCGCCTTCATCGACGGCGTGACGAACCTGTACTCGGGCGGCTATCGCGACTATGTGAAGGAGCGACAGGACGACCTTCAAAAAACGCAGGACAAGGCAAATACTCTTGAAGCGCGTGCACGCTCGATCACGGCCGAACGGGAAGAGCTAGAGCGGGAATTGCAGCAAGCATCGGATGAATTGACCGGGCTGCAGAAACGCTTGGCGGACCTGCAGGAAAACTTGGCGGCAAATCGCCAGTTAAGTGCGGTTCAGCGGAGAAAACTCGGCGAGGCCGACCGGCGGGCGAAATTGGCGCGAACGCGGGTAAGCACGTTGCGCACCGGCGCGCCGCAATCGGTCGAGGCGCAGCGCCAAAGCATCGCCGATCTCAAATCGCTGATCGGCAGCGTCGGCGCCATGGTGCAGGATTTGTCGCGATAAGGCGCGCTCGCGCTAGTAACCGAGTTCCCAGTCGATAACATTCATCAGCGGTTTGCCGTTCAGATAGGCCGTGAGGTTTTTGCAAAACACGTCGATGGCCCGGTGACGGGGATCGTCCGATCCGCCGGAAACATGCGGCGTGATCAGGACGCGCGGATCGGACCACAGTTCCTTGCGCGGCGGGCCCTCGAATTCGCCGACATAGACATCGAGCGCCACGCCCCGAAGCTTGTCGGCGGCGAGCGCGCGAATCAGGGCCGGCTCATCGACAATTTCGCCGCGCGCCACGTTGATCAGGATGCTGCCCGGCTTCATCGCCGCGAAGGCCGCGTCGTTGAACAAATCCGTCGTTTCCGGCGTCCATTGGCAGCAGATCGCGACAAAATCGCTGATCCTCAGGAGGTCGTGCAGACGCTCGGGACCGTGCAATTCGGCGAAGCCCTCGGGAAGATCGCCCGCCGCCGGAACCGTCCGCCGTGTGCCGATCACGCGCATGCCGGCCGCCGCACACAGCTTGCCCACATCCAGGCCGATTCCGCCCGCGCCGACGACGCACACGGTCTTGCCCTGGACCAGCATGGGCCGGTAGCTGCGATGGTCGAATTTCTGTTCCACCCGTTCGACGGCGGCCCGGTGCAATCCCATCGCGAAATGAAAAATACACCCAAGCGTATATTCCGCCATCGGCAGCGTGTTGCCCCAGCCGCGGGACGTGGTCACCATCACGTCGCTGCCCCAAAGGTCGCCGAGACGGAGATTGCTGGCGCCGGCCGGGCGCTGGTGGAACCATTTCATCTTGGGCGTGCGCGCGCGCAGGTCGAGCGGGAACGGCCACCCGCCCAGGATAATTTCGGCCTCCGCTAGCAGCGCATCCCGTTCCGCCCTGGTGCCGCTGCCGTTCGCATTCGGCGCAAGGTACCGCTGCACGCTGAATTCGGGCCAGGTCTCGCGAATTTCGCCGTCGAACCAGCCGCCGGCGTCGGTCAGGCGGATCCGGCTGTCAACGGCCTCGATTTGCGCGCGTTCTTTTTCGGACACGGGTTGAATGGCCAATATTTCAATGGTCGACATGTTTTTTTCTAACCTAACTTGCTGCGGTCGGGATTGCGGGAGCTTATACCACCGGGTTGCCGGTGATCGAGGGTCGCCCGGTGCGGTCGTGATGCGCGTCCATCATGGCGAAAAGCTTGCCCTGAAATTTCAGGACAAGCTTCGCTGGAAAGTGGTTATGCGGAACTTCCGCGCACTGGCCGTCAGTTCACCAGCCCGTAAAATTTCGCGGCGTTATCGCACGTAATCATGCGCGCCACGTCGGCCGGCAGGTGGCCGAACTGCTCCTTGATGTAGCGGTCGGAATCCGGCCAGACGCCGTCGCCATGGGGGTAGTCGGACCCCCACATCAGCGATTCGACGCCGATGTCGTCGACCAGCTTGGTGCCGATATTGTCGAACTGGAAGGTCGCCTTGCACTGGCGGCGCCAGTAGTCGCTGGGCTTCATCTTGAGGCCGAGGTCCTTGAAGCGGTCCTCCCACTCGAAATCCATCCGGTCGAGCGCGTAGGGCAGCCAGCCGATGCCGCTTTCGCCGAGTGCCACGCGAACGTTGGGATAGCGTTCCAGAACGGCGCCGCCGATGATCGCGGCGATGATATTGATCAGGTTCATCTGAAAGCCGGACACGGTGGTGAACATGGCCGCCCGTCGGGTCTTGCCTTCGAGATTCTGCATCCGTTGCGGCGACACCGCGGGGAAGGTGTGGAAATGCAGCGGTAATCCCACCTCGTTGATCGCCTGCCACAACGGCTCCCACATCGGGTGATACATCGGCTCCATGTCCCAGGAGCAGGACAGCTCGATGCCGCGCAGGCCGAGATCCTTGACCCGGTAGATTTCCTGAACCGCGGCCGGGATATCGCCATAGGGCAGGCAGGCGAGGCCGATCTGCCGGTTGGGATATTTCGAGCAGAAATCCTTCAGCCAGTCATTGTAGATACGGTACATCTCGTTCGCAGCCTCGTGGTCCGCGAGCTTCGAGGCGGCGCCGAGGATGCCGTACATGACCTCCGCGTCGACGCCGTCGCGCTCCATGTCCTTGAGTCGCAAATCGGGGTCGGAAACGCGGCGGATATCCTTCTTGCCGTCCTCGTAAAGCTTGGTTTCCGCCATCAAATCGGCCCGCGCATGCACGCCCGGCACGTATTTCTGGCCCGACGGGCCGACGCCGTTCTTGAGCCCGAACGAGGTGCCGTTCTTGCAGGTCCAATACGGCCCGTCCGGTCCGTCGGTGACATAGGGCATGCGGTCCTTCATCGCCGGCGTCGCCTCGGTCACGAAAAGATCGGGCGGCATCCAGCACAGATCGATGTGGCAATCGGCGGAAATACGGTTGTATTTCATGGTCGTTCCTCCTGAGGCCTGGCGGTCGCCGTGGCCGGCCGGTCGCGGCGGCAGTGTGAAAGAAGCGATGCCCTCTACGAAGTCGAATTCGGGCGGGCAGCATTCATTCTGGACCAATCGAACGCCGGTTGTCGATTCCGGCGGCGAGAAAAATCCAATCTACGGTCGTTCCGTGGCCCAAAACAGAAATGCTTGCGCGGCCGGGACTCCCGCGCGCCGTCGGTTTAATCTTTCCCGGAGTGTTCCGCGTACCGCACAGGGAAATGATATCATGAGCGACAAGGATAACGGCGGCCATTACGAGGTGGTCTGGCCGCGTAGCGAGCGGCAACTGCAGATGCAGCCGCTGGCCAAGCGGCTAGATACGCTGGAGGGCAAGACCGTTGCCGAATTGTGGGACTTCGTGTTTCGCGGCGACGAGGTGTTCGAGGTGCTGGAGCGCGACCTCAAGCGGCGCTACCCCGGCATCAACTTCGTGAGCTGGCGCGACTTCGGCGCGACCCATGGCGAGGACGAGCGGGAAATCCTCGCCTCGCTGCCGCGCCGCTTCAAGGAGATGGGCGTCGACGCGGTCATTTCCGGGATGGGCTGTTGAGGCAGCTGCACGCCCGCCGTGTTGCGGGCGAGTGCGGCTTCCGAACTGGCCGGCGTACCGAGTTCGTCGCTGGTCTGTGAAGGGTTCATCGGCCAGGCCGGCACTACCTCGGTCGGGCTCGGCATGTCCAACCTGCCGCTCGCCTTCGTGCCCGGCCATGTGGGCAATCAGAGCGCCGAGGAACTGCAGAAAAATATCAGTGAAATAACCTGCGACGCCGTGGTCGCCAACCTGCTGGAAGCGCCGTCCGAGCAGGCGATCATCGTCGAGCCGTCGCCGCGCGACACCGTGTTCGCCGGGACCTTCGAGGAAGTGAACCGGCTGTTCTACGAGAACGAGTGGAGCGATGGGCTGCCCGTGGTGCCGCCGACCATCGCCAAGATCGAGGCCTTCCTGCACTTCACCGGGCGCGATCCGGACGACATCCTCGGTATTCTTCTGCCCGACAGCCGGGCGGCGACCGTTTGGAGCGTGGCGGTAAACGGCGTGATGGCGGGGTGCCGGCCGGAATACATGCCGATCCTGGTCGCCCTGGTCGAGGCGATGGCCGATCCGGATTACGGCGTCGAGCACAGCGGCAACACGCCGGGCGGTGAGACGCTGATCACCCTGAACGGGCCGATCATCAAGGACCTCGACTTCAATGTGGAGCAGGGGGTGCTGCGCGACGGGTTCGCGCCGAACACCTCGGTCGGCCGGTTCTGGCGGCTTTACTTACGCAACGTCGCGGGGTTCCTGCTGCACAAGAACGACAAGGCGACCTTCGGCAAT
>CAYYBI010000323.1:0-19049 GCA_964469835.1 uncultured Rhodospirillaceae bacterium | reverse complement strand
AATGCCGCTTTGGTATTGGGATACGGTGGTCTGCCGCCGAAACTATACGGAATACGTCCAGGAACGCCTTACCTGGCAACGGCAACAGGCGCAGATTAATCGCGGAAATTCAACCTTTCACCGCCGGTTCGGCCGCTCTGCCGACTAACGCCATCGATCTTGCCAACGGATCAACTAACCCCTGTACCCGCCATTCTCCCTGCGGCTATGCTAGGTGCCATAATTGCGGGAATCGGGACTTCAAATCGGCATGAAAACGAGCAACTCCATCACGACTAGGGCAATCACGCCAAATATTGGGGCGGTAATCGAGGGTATAGATCTGCAGGACTCCCTGTCCGACGAGATCATCCACGAGATCCACGCCATCCTGATGCAACATCACGTGGTGTTCCTACGCGATCAGAGCATCACACCTCGGCAGCATGCGGATTTCGGCAACCGCTTCGGCCCGCTGCGCAAGGCCCGCCGGGCCGCGTTCGAAGTGCACGATGAGGCCCCCGACCTGCAGATCCTGATCAACGACCGCGAGCGGCCGCCGAACGTTAACCATTATCATACCGACGGCATATTCCGGGAGACGCCCGAATTCGCCTCAATTCTGCATGCCGACATTGTCCCGGACACCGGCGGCGACACGATCTTCGTGAGCCTTGCCGCCGCCTATGAGGCGCTTTCCGACGGCATGAAGGCCTATTTGGAACCGCTTTCAGCAACCAATGAATTCATGAAGCTGCACGGCAGCCCGACCAAGACCCGCAGCTGGAAAGGCGATAATTTCGAGCGGATGGACGCCATGCGGCGCGACAACCCGCCGGTCGTCCATCCGCTTGTGAAACATCACCCGGTCACCGGAAAGAAGCATCTGTACCTCTCGGAGAGCTTTACAACCCATATCCTGGGCGTGGAGGCGGAGGAGAGCCAAAGGCTGCTGGATTTCCTGTTTCGGCACGTGGCGAAGCCGGAATTCCAATGCCGGTTCGCCTGGCGGCCCGGATCCATGGCGTTTTGGGACAACCGCGCCGCGCTTCACTATGCGGTGGCGGATTATTGGCCGGAAACCCGGCGCATGAACCGGATCACCATCGAAACCGACAAGATTGGCGGCGCCTGACCCGCATCACGCTACAAATCCCAATTAATGCACTCACGACATTCTGGTTTTAATTCCTATTCCGCAGATCCCCGCACGTGCAGCCCATCTCGACCCAACTAGATTAATACTAAAGAGCTGTTCGGATGCGTATTTCTGGTGACTCCGGTCACTTCGACAGCGGCCGCGCGATGGTTCTATGGCGACAACAGATTAACCGGGAGCGGCAACAGCCGGAGCACGAAAATGCAGCACGATTTTGGAACTTGGAACCTCGCTAAACTGATGGTCGAACAGCATGGCCACGACGCCCTGCACAGCGCGCGCAAGGTCGCCGCGATTATCGAGCACACCAACGGCGAGCACGACAGCGCGAATTTCGTCGACGTCGTTCGCGCCATGGATTTGCTTCTTTCCGAGGATGACTACGGCACCGTTCACTAAATCGTGCCGACCAGTGCTTCCGGCCGGCAGGGATGATTGTCGGCCCGGTGGCGTTCGCGAAAACGGGTATTCCGAATCGGTGAATACACCGTAGCGCCAATCCGGCGCCGCACCGCAAGGCCGCCTCGCATGGCGCAGTACGACGCGGTGGACCGCCAGCCTGATGAAATACCCGCCCGGCCAATAATGACGCCGGAGCACCGCGCCGCCAGAACCTGCGACACATCGCAACCGCCAAACGCTTGACTCCCTCCGCCGCCAATTCAAAGATATCGCGCTGACCTGCGTAAATCCTCCAACGTATCCGTTGCAGACTTCCAGAGTCTGCGGGCCGATCATCGCCAAATTTCAGCTCCGGACTTCTATCCGAAGCGGATTCACCCTATAAGCGCACGCGGATTAAGATGGCGGCGCTATGACCGAAATGATCAAACTCCAAGGACTAACAAAACGGTTCGGCCAAATTACCGCGGTCGACTCGGTCGACATGACGGTCGACTCCGGCGAAGTCCTTGGATTCCTCGGACCGAACGGCGCCGGCAAATCGACGACCATGAAGATGGTTGCCGGTTTCCTGGAACCAACCGCCGGATCGGCGAGCGTGTGCGGATGGGACGTTCAGCGCGATCCCGTAGCCCTGAAGAAAATGCTGGGATATCTGCCCGAAGGCGCGCCGACATATGGCGATATGACACCTCAGAGCTATCTCCGCTTCATCGCCGCAATTCGCGGTTTCGATGGCGCGGAACGGCAGCGGCGCGTCGACGCGATAGTCGACAAGATTGCCTTGCGCGAAGTCCTTCATCAGCCGATCGAAACCCTGTCAAAAGGCTTCAAACGCCGCGTGGGGTTGGCGCAGACGATGCTGCACGACCCGCCCGTCCTGATCATGGACGAACCGACCGACGGGCTCGACCCGAACCAGAAGCGGCATGTGCGGGCGCTGATCCGCGAAATGGCTGCGGAAAAGGCCATCGTTATTTCGACGCACATCCTCGAAGAAGTCGAGGCGGTTTGCACGCGCGCCATGATCATCGCACGCGGCCGAATTCGCGCCGATGCCCGCCCGGACGAGTTGCGATCCCGCGCCTGGAATCACAACATGGTTCTGATCACCGCCGACATCGCCGACGAAGCCACCCTCATGGAGGCGATCGGGGGTTTGCCCGAGGTCGGTACCGTCGATGTGGCGGGCCGGTCCGGCGATACCATCCGCCTGCGAATCCAACCCGCCGGCGGCGACCAGATCGGTCCCCTCATCGGCGAGTTTGTGCGATCACGGTCCTTGCCCGTGCGCGAGCTGTTCATCGAACAAGGCTCACTCGACGAGGTCTTTTGGAGCATCACGACCGAAGACGGAAAACAGGACGGCGAGCATGCGTAACATCGGCATTATCGCCCGACGCGAAATCGGCAGCTATTTCGGCACCCCGCTGGCCTACGTCTTCATCGTAATTTTTTTGGCGCTCACCAGCGCGCTTTGCTTCTATCTCGGCGGCTTCCTGTTTCGCGGCCAGGCCGATCTAGAGCCGTTCTTTGTCTATCATCCCTGGCTATACCTACTGCTCGTCCCCGCGATCGCCATGCGTCTGTGGGCGGAGGAACGCAAGACCGGGACAATCGAAAATCTCATGACGCTGCCGATCTCCACACCGGAAGCCGTTCTTGGAAAATTTATCGCGGCCTGGCTGTTTTGTGGCATCGCGCTGACACTGACCTTCCCGGTCTGGATTACCGTCAATGTTCTTGGCGACCCGGACAATGGCGTCATCGTCGCCAGCTATCTCGGCAGCTTCCTGATGGCGGGCGCCTTCATGGCGATCGGCTCTTGCATGTCGGCGCTCTCGAAGAACCAGGTAATCGCATTCATCATTGCCGCCACGGCATGCTTTCTCTTCACCATGAGCGGGCTTGATCTCGTGCTCAATTTCTTCCGTGGATGGTCGCCGGAATGGCTGGTGGCCACCATCGCCTCGATGAGCTTCCTGACCCATTTCAACGCGGTTACCCAAGGCGTGATCGAGTTGCGGGATCTGGTGTTCTTCGTATCGTTGATCACTTTCTGGCTGTTCGCCAATATCGTGATCGTGGACCTCCGGAAAGCAGCGTGACGCCAAAATGAAGTTACCGAACGCTTTCAAACAAATCACGCGGTCCCGGCGGGCCTACCTGACGTTCGGTCTGGCGGGGATCCTGCTTCTGTCCGTCAATGTATTTTCCAACATCGTATTCAAGTCGATGCAACTCGACCTCACGGAAGAAAAACTTTTTACCCTTTCGGAGGGCACACGAAGCATCCTGAGCGCAATCGACGAGCCGATCACTCTGCGGCTGTATTTCACCAAGGCGCTCGGTGAAGGCAATCCTGACCATGCACGCTATTTCACCCGCGTGCGCGAATTGTTGGAGCGCTACACGGAAATATCCGCCGGCAAATTGCGCCTGGACCTGTTCGACGCCGCCCCGTTTTCCGAATCGGAAGACCGCGCCGTAACCTATGGGCTCAACGGTGTGCCGTTCAACGAAGCCGGCGACCTCGGCTATTTCGGTATCGTCGGAACCAACAGCACCGATGACATACAAGCGATTCCGTATTTTTCGCTCGAGCGGGAAAATTTTCTGGAATACGACCTGACGAAGTTGATCCACCGTCTCGCCAACCCCAATAAGAAAATTATCGGCATTATCAGTTCCTTTGCGATCGGCGGCGCCGGAACCGTTCCGAACCGGAACGCCCCGCGCTGGCCTGCGATCGACCAAATAAGGGAGTTCTTCGACGTCCGGCCGCTGCCGATCTATGTCGACAAAATTCCGGATGAAATAGACGCTCTCGTAATCGTTCATCCGCGCGGCATCGATCCTTACGCGATGTACGCCATCGACCAATTTGTCTTGCGGGGCGGGCGCGTCCTGGTCTTCGTCGATGCAATGTTCGAGTCCGGATCGAAGTTGGGCCCCGGGTTTACCGGCAGCGGCAGATCACAATTCGACCGTTTGCTGAACGGCTGGGGCGTTTCCTTGGTTCCCCATAAAGTCGCCGGCGATCTGGGAACCGCGCGCCGGGTGCGGGTTCGCCATGAAGGGCGCATCGCCGTGGTCGACTACGTTGCCTGGCTAACGCTTTCCAACGCCAATTTCGACACCCGGGATGTCGTCACCAGCGACATCAAAGCCATCAATGTCGGTACGGCCGGAATACTCGAGCCAATAGATACTGCGGGCATAACGATTACGCCGCTCATTACCACCAGCCCGCGCGCCATGCCGGTGGAAACGCGGCGGCTTTCGGGCAACCCAAACCTGATCGAGATATTCCGCACCTTCAAGCCGCAGAACAAGAAGCTAATGCTGGCCTCACGGTCGACCGGGCATACGAAGACTGTCTTTCCGAAAGGCCCGCCGAAAGCCGGCAAGACAACGAAAGATGGCGCGGACACGGCAAAAAACGGCGTCCACCTTACCGAATCCAAATCCCCGATAAATGTCATCGTCGTCTCCGACGTCGACATGCTGCATGACGAATTCTGGGCCGACATTCGCGAGGATCAGGGCCGCAATACGTTGGTGCCGAATGCCAACAATGTGGACTTCGTCATCAACGCATTGGACAACCTTACGGGAAGCGACGCGCTCATCGGATTGCGCGGCCGCGCCAACTCCACCCGCCCGTTCTTCTATATCCAGGATCTGCGGCGCGAGGCGGAACGGAAATTCCGCCAAAAGGAGCGCCAGTTGCAGCAACGCCTGGCACAGGTGCGCGGCGAGATGGAAACGCTTGCCCAACAAAAATTCACCGAAGGGAAGATTGGCGCCTCGGAAGCGGAGAAAGCAAAGATCAACGAAGTTCGTCGTGAAATGGTCAATGTCCGCAAAGAATTACGCCAGGTCCAAAGAGCCCTGCGACGCGACCTCGACCAACTCGATGGCCTGGTAAAATTCCTCAACATTGCCGCGATCCCGCTGATACTGGTCATCGGTGTGATTGCCGCCGCGGCCTATCGGCGCCGTCGCGCCCGCCGGCAGCAACGCACATGAACGCTCTTAGAGACAACAGGATTGGCTTACCGTGAGACCCAACACGCTTTCCATCTTGGCCGTCCTGACCGCGATTGCCGCAATCGCCGCGGCCTGGGCCGTTCATCTCGACTGGTCGACCTGGCGGAAACCGGAATTCGGTAAGCTGGTCTTCCCTCAACTGGCGCAGAAGCTGTCCGCGGTCGACAAGATCATCGTCGACCGGGCAGGCGGTGCCCTCACAATCGTCAAGTCGTCGGATGGCTGGATATTGAAACAGAGCGACGATTATCCGGTTCGCGCGGAGATCGTGCAGAAAACTCTCCACGATATGTCCCAATTGAGATTGCTCGCGCCGAAAACCCGGCTGGCAAAACGGTATGCCAAGTTGCAGGTCGAAGACCCGGCCGGCGCCAAGTCGAAGTCGCGGCGAATACGGCTGATCGACCGATCCGGCACCGTGCACGCGGACCTCATCGTCGGCAAACAGAATCAGTACCTCGAGGTTATCAGCGAAGGCGGCGTGTACATCCGGAAAGCCGGCTCCGACCGATCGTGGTTGGCCAGTGGCACGCTCGCCGTCGGGGGCGATCCCAAATCATGGCTTCGAGACCGCATCATGGACATCCCGACGGCCCATATCCGCAAGGCGACCATTCGCCACCATAACGGTGATGCGCTGGTCGTGATCCGGTCCGACGGCAAATTCAAACTGCACAACATGCCGCCGGGCAAGAAGTTGATTAGCACCTATTATCCAAGCGATATCGGACGAGCGCTGGCCGATCTCGAAATGGTCGATGCGCGAAAACGAGGAAGCGTCACCTTCGATCCGGCGAAGACGGCGACCGCCATCTTTCAGACCAGCGACGGGCTGCGCATTGAACTCAATGTCATGGAGCAGGACGGCAAGAACTGGCTGCGGGTGACCGATATTCGTGCCGCACGCGATGCGCCCGAAAAAGGCGCCGAGGACCGCAACAAGAAGATCGCCGCACTGCGAAGCCGCACGGGAATTTGGGACTACATCGTCCCGGAATTTGAGTCGGTTCATCTCAAGAAACGCGTTGCCGACGTGCTGGAAAACGCCAAGCCCGGTTCGTGAAATGATCCGCATTGGTCTCGATGTCGGCGGCACCTTCACCGACTTCACCTTGCTCGACGAACGAAGCGGCGCCTTGCATTTCCACAAGGTGCCGTCGACGCCGGACGATCCTTCGGAAGCAATTCGTCTCGGCCTTACCCGACTGTTGGAAATGGTCGGCCGCAGCGGCGCGGAAGTGTCCTTTCTCGCCCACGGCACGACCGTCGCCACGAACATGGTAGTGGAGCGGCGGGGTGCCAAGACGGGTCTGCTGACGACGCGCGGCTTCCGGGACATCCTCGAAATCGGACGCCAGACACGGCCCAACCTCTATGACTACCGGGACCGCAACCCCGACCCGGTGGTGCCGCGGGAGCGCCGGCACGAAATCACCGAGCGGGTTCGCTATGACGGAAGCGTCGAGAAAACGCTCGACACCGCGGAACTGGAGACGGCCGCCAACAACCTGCGCGCCGCGGGCGTCGAGGCGATCGCAATTTGCTTCCTGCACAGCTATCGAGACGCCGCGCACGAACAAGCGGCGCGGGCGATTGTGGAACGGTTGATGCCGGACTGCTTCCTGAGCCTGTCTTCGGAAGTGCTGCCCGAATTCCGCGAATTCGAGCGTACGTCGACGACCGCGATCAACGCCTATGTTGGCCCACGGATGGCAGCCTATTGCGCCAAGCTCGTTTCCGATTTGACCAGGCTGGGATTCACCTGCGACGCCCATACGTTTCATTCCAATGGCGGCCTCGTATCGATGGATACGGTCCGCCGGTTTCCCGTCCGCACCTGCCTGTCGGGCCCGGCGGCGGGGGTCGTCGGGGCTGCGGTCGTGGCCAACACGGCGGGCGAGCCGAACATCGTGACCTTCGACGTCGGCGGCACCAGCACCGACGTTTCCTTGATCCGCGATACCGCCCCGCAGTCCACCTCGGAACGGCAACTCGCCGGATACCCGATTAAAACCCCAATGCTCGACATCCATGTCATTGGGGCCGGCGGCGGCAGCATCGCCTGGATCGACCCGGCCGGCGCGCTCAAGGTCGGGCCACAGAGCGCCGGCGCCAAGCCTGGGCCGGTGGCCTACGGTGCCGGCGGCACGGCGCCCACCGTTACAGACGCGAATCTATGCCTGAACCGATTGAGCCCGGACACCATGTTATCGGGCCGAATGCGGTTGGACGAGGACGCGGCGCGCGCGGCGATCGAACGGGATATTGCGGCCCCCCTGGGACTTTCCATCGAACCCGCGGCACATGGCATTCTTCGTATCGCCGTATCCAACATGAGCCGCGCCATCCGGTCGGTTTCGACCATGCAAGGCTACGATTTGAAGGATTTTACCCTCATGGCGTTTGGCGGCGCCGGGCCGCTTCACGCATCGGAGGTCGCCATCGAATGCGGCATACCCCGCATCATCGTCCCACGCGAACCGGGCACCATGTGCGCGCGCGGCATGTTGCTCGCCAATGTCAGCTTCGACTTCGTGCGCACCGTCATTCGAACCGTCAACGACGCCAGCTGGACGGAAATCCGGCAGCTCTTGACCGCGATGCGAAAAGACGGCGATGACTGGTTGGACAAGGAAGGCATCGCGCCGCCGGACCGCCGCTTCCGGTTAACACTCGACACCCGCTATCAGGGCCAAAACCACGAAGTTCCCGTGGCCATGGCTGAAATCCCGGAAGACGGGCCAGTCCCGTTCATTCAGGCGTTCGAAGCCGCGCACCGGCAGGCGCACGGGCATGCAATCGAAGGCCGCGCCATTGAAATTGTGAATTGCCGAGTGCAAGCCATCGGTATTGTCCCGAAAGCGGAACCCCCGACAACCGCTGAGCATGGCGACCCTACCGCGTCGATTATTTCTACCCGATCGATATATTTTGGTGATTCCGGATGGCTCGACACGCCGGTCTATGACCGGAGTACCCTACCCGCGGAAACTCGATTGGTGGGCCCGGCGGTCGTGGAGGAGATAAGCGCGACCACGCTCATCCTGCCGCGGCACGCCGCGTGGCTCGATCCGGGCGCCAATTTGATCATCGACATGTCGCACTCCAGCCCCGCCCCGCCATGACTGACGTAAAATCCAGCCGCACCCGCCGACTCCACGACCCGGTCGCGCTCGAAATCTTCAGCAACCGGCTGCTCTCCGTTACCGAGGATATGGGCCACACATTGGTGCGCGCGTCGTTCTCGACCAACATCAAGGAGCGGAAGGATTGTTCGGTCGCGCTGTTCGATGGCGGCGGCCGGCTTGTGGCGCAGGCCTCGCATGTACCGCTTCATCTCGGGTCGCTCATGGGCGGCGTGGATGCGGTCCTCCGCGAATACCCGCGCGACGCCATTCAAGACGGCGACGCTTTCGTCTGCAACGACCCCTACCTCGCCGGCGGGACGCATATGCCGGATATCTCCATCATTACGCCGGTTTTCCACGAGAACGAGATTCGCTTCTTTACCGCGAACATCGCGCATCATTCGGATGTCGGCGGCAGCGTTCCCGGCTCGATTTCGGGCGGTGCACGCAGCGTGTTCGAGGAAGGTCTCCGCATACCGATCATCAAGCTGGTCAAAGGCGGCACGCTCGACCGGGATCTTCTTCGGCTGATCGCCTCGAACAGCCGTGATCCCATGGAGCGGGAACTCGACCTGCAGGTCCAGGTATCCGCCAACAATCGCGGCGCGGCGATGGCGGTTGAGCTCATTCGACAGATGGGCACGGCCAACACTGCCGAGGCGATCGAAGACCTTCTCGCCTATACGCAAACCCGTCTATTGAACCGCGTCGCCGCAATGACCGATGGTGAATCGACGTTCACGAGCTGGCTGGACGACGACGGCATGGGCGGCGATCCGGTAGCGATTCAAAGCACGGTGCGCATCGACGGCGACCGCCTGTCTATCGATTTCACCGGATCCGGTCCTCAGGCTCGCGGCGCCATGAATATCCCGGAAAGCGCGTTGCGCGCGTCCGTCTATTTCTCGGTAAAGACGCTGCTCGATCCCAATCTGCTCCCCAATAGCGGATTCTTCGATGCCATCGAAATAATTGCACCACCGGGGACGATTGTCGGTCCTCAACACCCCGCCGCGGTCGGCGCGCGCAGCATCGGTTGCAACAAGGTGGTTCGCGCCGTATTCGGTGCGTTCGCCGCACTTTTGCCGCCGGATGACGCGATGGCGGCGGGCCATGACGCGGTGCCCGCATTGGTGTTCTCGGGCCCGCACAAAGACCGATCCGAGCAGTTCGTCTACCTTGAAACGATGGGCGGCGGCGTTGGCGGCAGCGCCCTCCATGACGGTATGGACGCGGTGCAGGTGCATATGACCAACACGTCGAACCTCCCGGTCGAGGCGCTCGAGCACGAGTACCCGCTCATTGTCGATGAGTACTGCATGGTCCCGGATTCAGGCGGGGCCGGCCGCAATCGGGGCGGGCTTGGCATGGCGCGACAGATTCGCACGGCAACCGACGATATCGTGTTTTCCGTCAGGTCCGACGGCCATAAAATCGCCCCGCCGGGCGCCGCCGGCGGCAAGGAGGGCGGAAAAGCCCGGCTTATCCGCAATCATGGCCGCGCGGACGCCGAGGAGTTGCCGTCAAAGGTTGCCCGGCTGGCTCTAGAGGCCGGCGAATCCATGCGTCTCGAAACCTGCGGCGGCGGTGGCTTCGGCGCCCCGTCGGAACGCCCGCAGGATTCGCTTGCGACCGATATTCGAAGCGGCAAATTATCCCGCGAGCGGGCCGAGCGCGATTACGGCGCCGCCGCGGTAGAGCGCGCGCTGGGCTGCAAGAAGCCCTAATCCGAGAACCGATCCCCAAATTTCGTCAACGCGACGCCGTCTTGAGCTGCTTCGCGATAACAGCATCAATTTCGGCCTCGCGCATGCCGATGACCACCTTATCGCCGACAGCAAATAGCATGCACGCGTCCGCGTACTGACGGCATCGTTTCATGGCGTGGTACACCGCATCGCGAACGTGTTTGGCATTCTCCGTCTGCGCCCAGGCACCATTCATTGCTATGGCGAAGGCCTTGGGAGCATTCATTCGCTTGTACGCTTTGAATTTCGTCGCAGCCTCTTCGGACAGGGCATGCTCCTTCAGCCATTTCTTCTGGAATGCGTCCGTCTCGTGGCGTTGCGACCGGCTCAGATGGGTGTAGATCTGCCGTCGCCTCTGGGCAGCCTCCTGATTGCCGTGCCGCTCCGCAAGGGTGAACCACAACGTTGCACGGTTCATGTCCCGTGCGACGCCGCGTCCGACCTCATACGCCAACCCCAGCGCATGCTGTGCGGGCGCATAGCCTTTGCGCGCGGACCGTTCGAACCAGAGCGCGGCCCGCACCGGGTCGCGGCGCGATCCGCGGCCATCCCGATACATCGTACCAAGAGCGAATTCCGCTTGGTCATGGTCTTGCTCGGCCGCCTTGCGGTACCAATCCGCAGCCACGCTGGAATCCTGCGGTACACCCCAGCCTTTGTCGTACATTTCACCAAGATGGAATCGTCCGGCGACGTCGCCCTTGATGGCTGCCGCTGTCAAGAGCCGAACGGCTTCCGCCGGATTGCGGCGTATGCCGCGGCCGTCACGATACATCAAGGCAAGCCTGTATTGTGCCCAGCTGTTGTTCCGGTCGGCAGCTTTCCGGTACCAGGTCAGCGCCTTGCCGAAATCCTGTGAAACACCCAAACCATTTTCATGCAAATAGCCAAGCGCAGCCTGGCCGGCAGGCTGATGGTCTCTCGCCGCGAGATGGAACCACCGTGCCGCTTGTTCCCGATTGCGCGCAACGCCATCGCCCTCGTGATACATCAGACCGAGACGGACGCGCGCACTAGCATCGCCCCTCTTTGCGGCCAACTTGAACTCCGAAAGTGCGGCACTTTCATACTGTCCGGGAATTGCACTGGAATCCATTGCCGATCCGAGGTTCTGCAGCTCCGGCGCCGCGCTCGGCGTCGAGGCCGACGCGACGACAAACATCATCGCCGCGATGGCAATAGCGCCGACGCCAGCGAAAAGGGTGCGCCTTGGAAACCGAACATCCGCCGGCTCAAAATCCGGACGGTACAAAGACTGGAGATGTTGCGGAAGCGATGCTTCGATGCCAGCGAGCAATTGACTGCTCTTGCCATCCACGGCGTTCATATCAATTCTCAGGCTGCCGGGCTGTAATGCGGTATCAAGCTGCCGGCGAAGGTTCTGCCAACGCGTAAGAGCGGCTTCGTCAATGCCGGAAAACTGGTCTTTCGGATCAAGGATAATATCGCCGTTGCGATCCGTTCTAATGCGGAAAATATCCGACCAGGGGATCACTGCCGCATTGAGCCGCCGGTCCCAGATCCCGCGTGGCCCCACGGAAAGTACCGGTTGCTGCATCCGCAATGTGTGGAAAGACTGCCGGACCATCAATGCCGCAAAAACAATTGCCGCGGAAAGCAGCACCATGACTGAAAACGGAACTTCGGAATAAACCAAGACGGTAATCGCACTCGCGATAAATCCGGAACACAAGAACATCCGGATAAGGTGCAATCGCTTGTCGATGTCGAACTGGAACCTGCTTTCGGATTCCGGCGCCGGATCTATCGGCTCATTCCGCATCTTCCCATTCACGGCAATTCCCCCTCCAACTTGACCGCACCTAATGACGCCATTGCGATAAACGCGTTCATCAGCATCAATCCAACAAGGCATTGCGGTATCAACGATGTCTCAATTCCCGATTAACGATATTTTCATAAAGTTATTCTTAAAGTTCAAGTAATTAATAAATTACTGACTGTTCATTATGCAGCGCATAACAACAATATCAACATTTTTTATTCTATTTTTCTTTTATTAGAATTTGTTATTTTTATTTTTCCTTGACGTATACATCAATAAAACAATGCGCATTAAATAATTCTATTTCTCGATTAACAAACACAGTGTGGAACAGATGAGGATAGCGGCGTTGGTAATTCCCCTATCCACCGGCGTGTACTAGGTGGCTTTCCCGATGAGTTTGGTAAATTCAGAGCACCCCGCGGCCGAAGTCGCCCATGCGCCGATAGGCAATTTGCGACAGGAAACCCTGTTGACCGACTTTATCGGACCGCGCGCGCCGATCTATTTGGCGCACTACCAGCGTACCGAAAGCCCGGATGTACCGGTAACCGCACCCGCCCGTGAAAAGCCAAATCGTGCCATTTCATGGCACTGGCCCGCATTCGTGCTGACGATCCCCTGGCTCTTCTATCGGAAAATGTATTTGGGCGGCATCGTCCTCGTGATCCTTCCCGTTCTATTCGATCACATCGCGCCGGGATCCTTGTTTTTCGGATCGGGACTCATGATCGCAATCTGCACGGGCCTCTATGCGAAATCCTGGTATTTGACGCATGCGCGCAACAAAATAAACCGAGCGGCGGAGCGATTCTCGGAATTAGACCAGCGTATTGCCTATATCCGGCACGCAGGGGGCGTATCGATACCCGGCGCCGTGTTCGGCGCGCTCACCCAGGGGATAACGATCTCCCTCGCTCTCCACGACCTGCTGCACCTTTAAAAGGTCGAAGATGCGCCCGGTGCTCGAAATCTTAGGCAAAGCCCCAAGCGTGCCGCCACGACGTGCCGGCGACTGCCCGGATCGGGTGGCGTCGTGAGCGACCCCCTAATTCTGCGCCTCGCCGCCGCCGTCTCCGCAATCGCGCCCGGCGCGCTTCTGCTGGCGTATTTCAGCTATTCGCACGCATGGCGCGGCATTCGAGAACTAACTTGGATCGCTTTCGGTCTCGGTTTCACCGCGGCAATTCCGATTGCGGGGGTGGCATCCTTGTTTACGCCGAGCTTTTCCTCGATCGCCGATTTGCACCTATACGCCATCGCCGTCGCCTTTCTGGAGGCGTCCTTGCCGGAAGAGATCGGCAAGATTCTGGTGATTTACTACTTCCTGCTGCGGCACGAAGATGTCCGCCGTCCGTTAGACGTGGTCGCCCTTTCGATAGTCGTATCGCTCGGATTCGCCTCGATCGAAAACATCTATTACGTCTTCGGGTCGGCGGACTGGAGCGGCACCGCAATGGTTCGTGCCGTTACCGCCATCCCGATGCATTCGACGATGGGAATCATCATGGGGTACTACGGCGCGCAATACCTCACCGCGACGCGGTCCAAGCGGCGCTCCCTCCTGCTGATGTTTTTGTGGCCGACCGTCTTGCACGGCCTCTACGACTATCCGGTTTTCGCGGTGCAACGGCTCTACGATAACGCCCAAGGGCTCGCTGAAGCCGAGGCGCTCGAATTCCAAATCGTCTTCATCATGGCAATTGTCGCAACGGGACTTGTCGCGGTTCACGCAGTCAGATCGTTGACAAAGACGCCCGCATATCTTGCAGCTTTGCCATTGGGGAATGGCGCCGCGAGCGGCCCATCGGCGCGCAGCGACGCCCCATCCCTCTCGCCTGCGGCACGCAATGTGGCGGGCAGCGGAGATTAACGGATTGGCAAGCCTTGTGACCGCATAGTGAGCGATCAGGATCCGCAGGATTCAAGACTTTCCGCGCATCCTTTCCGATCACCCACGGCGCGACGTCATGACCGTACCCGCTCTATTCGACAATCGCTTTGAGTATTTCGTCGATCGGCGACGCGTCCTCTTGTGGATTACGATCCTCGTGCTGTCGGTCGCGGTCCTCATTGCAGCGCTATTTTATCTCGACGGCCTCTCGTCCCTGGAAAATCGCATTGCGGCATCCATGGTACTAACGGGAATTTTCATGCTCACCGGAAAGGCCATTCTGCTGTGTGTCGAACTGCTCCGGTGGTCGGGTGCGGTGCTGACGATCGACGGCCAAGGCGTGACCGATAAGCGATTGGGTCCCAGCCCAATATCCTGGGATGAAATCCGGGATATTCGCTTGCTCGACGACTGGGGATACCAGATTGCGCTGGATGTCGACGCGGGGCTCATGCCAAATGGCATCAAGCAGTCGATTCCCGCACTGTTCCGGCCACGAGATCACTGTCCCGGCAATCCGATCATCCAGACGTATTTTCTGCGCTCAACGGGCCAGAGCCGCCTGCTCGATTTCCTGCTGCCGATGACCACCATGGCCCCGATCGACTTCAACGTGGTCGTGCCGACCCAGGATGTCCTCGACGCCGACCGGGCGGTCAACCGGGCCCATTGGGAAGCAATCGGAGCATTCATAGTGTTTGCAGCAGTCATTCCCGGCATCGCGGCGGCCTATCTCGCCGCCACATAGGCCGCCACGGCCGCGCCCATCCGCAACGATTTAGTCGCAAGTTGTAACGGCGCAGGAAAAGTGGCTTAATCATTTCTCGCCGTTGTGTGCATTAGATCCGTTGGGGGAATTCTTGCCGACTAAAAATATTTGGAGCCGAGGAAGCTGTTTGCTCGCCCTCGGCGGCTTTGGGCTGTTTTTGTCCGCGTGTGCCATCCCCAATTCGGACTCATCATTGGACTCTCTGTCGTCAGCGAACGAAGCCAGCGGCAATTACGAAGCGGGAGCCGAAGAAGAATCGCCTGCAAACGACGGCAAGCGGGATCTCGCAAGCTGGATTGGACAACCGTACAACGCCTCTACATTGGCGATGGGCGTACCGCCACCGAAGATCATTGTGCCACCGCGTCCGCTGAATTGTGTACCCTACGCGCGCAATGCTTCGGGCATTCCCATACGGGGGAACGCGGGAACGTGGTGGCGGCGCGCATACGGAAAATTCAGGAGAGGCAAAACGCCCGATGTCGGCGCGGTGCTGGTGATGCAGCAGACACGCCGCAATAAGTTCGGCCATATCGCGGTCGTGACGGAAGTCCTGAATAAGCGGGAAATTGTCGTCGATCACGCCAATTGGCTGAACCGAAGGCGCATTCACATCGGCACGCCGGTGCGCGATGTATCACCGAATAACGACTGGTCTTCCGTGCGGGTCTGGTACACGCCCGGAAATCGGTACGGCGCCGGCATTTACCCGATGTACGGGTTCATATATCCGGAACCGTCACAATTATTCACGACGGTTCAGAACGCCAACGTCCGTCAGGCGCCGTCAACGAAATCGGCACGGATTACCACCCTGCCTATGCGCACCGAGGTCGAAGTCGTGGAACAGATTACCGGCGCTTCCTGGTATCGCATTGCACGCCGTGGTCGGGTATTGGGGTACGTATTCGCCCCCCTGATCAAGCCACTAACCTGAGCCGGAAAAGAGACGGCGGGTAGCAGACCGTTCTGTCGTCATTTTTGTGGTGTTAGACCGGAAATTTGGACCACCGCCCCAAATTTTAACCATCTTCCAATGATTTGGGCACATACGCGACGTCGCGCAGTACCTCGGCCAGAGATTTGCCGATTTCGCGGGCTCCGGTATCGAGATGGAATACGACATAGCCACCGGTTGACAGCCGTCCGACCCGGTAGGCGGCCTGTTCCCCCCGGCGATTGATCTCAAAATAGTCGAAGCTCTTTTCTTTTCGCCGCACCACGGAATGCCACAATCCGGTCACAACCATGGCGTACGCGACCCGCGTGAACAGGTGCTCATCGTGCACAGTCAGGCCGAATGGCCCGCTCGTTTCAGCATGCATCGTCGCACCAATCCCAGCAGCAATACTTAAATTGCCGTCAGAATTGGATTCTAATACTGACATTAGATAACGGAAACAAAGAATTAGTATTAGATAAATAAGGCTGCTTTGTATTCATTACATATATTATTTTAACTAAAATTTTTACTGTATTATTGTGACACTCGTCACTGCCAATGAGGCTATTTCTTGTTATTTTTATGACTATACCTCCTCTTGATTCCTCCGACTTTGAGGCCATTGATTTTTTCAATGGCCTCTTTTTTCATTGGCTATAGGATTTAATTACTAAATCCCGCCGCACCTGACATCGATGCTACTTTGCCGAGAATTTTCCGAATATTACACAATTATATTCAGCATCACAGCAGTGTACCCGGCATATTCAGCGCAAATTCGGTCAGTTCGCGAACGATAAAATCATAGGCGTCATCGATCGAATCACACCGCTCGACGATCGCCACGTCTTCCGGACTGATTGTGCCAAATGACGCCAGAGCGTCAAAATCAACGACTTTCTCCCAAAATTCGGACCCGTACAGCACCACCGGCAGCCGTTTTCGGATTTTCTGGGTTTGCAGTAGGGTCAGAATCTCAAACAGCTCATCCAGAGTGCCGAAACCACCCGGAAACAACACCACCGCTTTCGCCTGATAGGCGAACCAGAATTTGCGCATGAAGAAATAATGAAAATGAATATCGAGGCCGCGCGTGATGTAGCTGTTGCCCGACTGCTCATCCGGCAAAGATATCGTCAGGCCCAGATTGACGCCTTTGGCCTCGGAGGCACCACGATTTGCCGCCTCCATGATGCCAGGGCCACCACCGGTGCACACGACGAAACGCCGATCCTCGTCTTCAAGATTTTTGGACCAATTGGTCAGCCGGCGTGCCAGTTCACGCGCCGCCTCATAGTATGCCGACATGGCAAGATCGGTCTGCGCGCGGGCCACGTCCCCATCGCGGCGTTCCGCCTCGGCCAACGCTTTTTCGGCGTCCACTTTTGACAAGGTGCGTGCCGATCCCATGAAGACAATCGTGTCATCAATCTTGTGATGGTCGAAACGGCTCTTCGGCTCCAGGTACTCCGCAAGAATCCGCAATGCCCGCGCGTCCTTGCTTTGGAGAAAACCTGCGTTCGAATAGGCCTTGGTCGATACGGCCGGTTTGTTTTTCGTCATGATACCTGCGCGAATGGGTTAACCTGAATGTCGAAAACGGAATGAAATTGTTATAGGTCACTTTCTCATTTTAGTGGTCAATTTAAGGTTAAAGGCGACGATTCCAGCCGCGCGAACTCCGCAATCGACACTCCGGCATGGGACGGATCACCGCCGCCCATTGACACCATTCAGGTAACACCGATGCATTGATGAGCGGCCGGTGAGGCCTGTTTATGCTTTCCTCAACGAAAAGAGGCCCGATATGCGGCGATTGCCGCAAACGGCGCGGGGAATACCGACAACCGGTAAGCGCGTCCGTCGACCAGGGCCCTCTGGGAGAGGAATTTGATGCATAAGCAATGGCCCATGGTCCTTTTTGTCGCCGCTCTTGGCGTAACCTTGATCGCCGGAACCAGCGTCCGGGCCCAAAGTGTCACGCAGAGCGGTGAGGTGACCGTAGTTCGCGGCAACGACCATTCCGGCGACCGGCGACAATACCGATCGTCGCCCGACGAAAGCGGTGTTACCGTTGTTCGGGGCAACCAGCGGACCACACAGCAAACGCCGCAACCGCCACAACCGACGCAGGGCGCAAACAACGCTCCGACGCGAATTGGCGGCAGATATCTTTGGTTTGTCCATCCGACGCAAAATCGTGTCGTCGGCTGCAGCATCCAGTTCAACGTATACGGCAAACGCTATGTCGATTGCACGCATGGCGATTATTGACCGGACAGCCGCGCGCAGCATGAAAGCGCGCTGCGGGCATCACCGCTGGCCGCACGCTGCGTCATCGACATATTTGGGAAACAACCAAGGGGCCTGCAGAAAGGTATAGTGGGGGAACCGGGGGGTAGTGGTTAACCCAATCCTTCCTACAGGCCCGTACTGGAGGTCGTATACAGGGTATTATCTCCGTTTTGGGCCGATGCATTGCGGTTATTACGGCCTAACTCTTCGACGGTAGCTTGGAGTAGGTCATGCCGCCGGTCATTTGACCGGCGGCTCGCGGCGACATATCCGGAGGCGCCATTCGCCGTTAACGCCGAAATAATCGAAACTCCGTTAAAATTCAACTCATTAAAGCTCAATTTCTGGTCAAACCTTGTCCCACTAACTCTCCATTAAAAGCGTCAGCGACCCCGCAGGCGACGATCCGCTTTACGCCCTGACACACCCGGCGTTCGGCCAACCAACGGATTGGGATGCTTGCTGAATACCGCTTTCGCGCTAGTCACCTTCGTCATTGGCGTGCTCTGCCAGGCGGATTTTCAAGTGATCCGGGGACTGGCGTTCTTCGCTTTTTCGACTGCGGTGATCGGCCTGCGGCGCTACAACCTGCACCGCCACCGCGCAGCACAAGGCACCGCGCCGCTCGATTTAAAGCACAGGATCAAATTACCAAATCTACAAAGCTAAGACTTGAGATTGCCGCTCAAGCGGAAATCATCCGCCGCCGGTGCGGTCAGGCGCGCCCGATTCGGGGCGAACCGCCGTTCGCCGCCTTGCTCGGTCCGAAGGACTTGTCGAGAATTCGCGTGGAATCTTCGGCGCATCGAATGGCTTCGCTCAGAATATTCAATATTTTCATATTGTTATCCAGGACCAACCGCGCCTCTTCCTTGGAATCTTCCATAATATTC
>CAYYBI010000322.1:0-5711 GCA_964469835.1 uncultured Rhodospirillaceae bacterium | reverse complement strand
TTTTCTTCTGGGCTTCGGCGGCGCCGCCGCGGCAGCCGGTGGTTCCGGCAGTTCGATTTCCGTTTGCGTTTGCGGCTGTATTTCCGCCTGCGCCTGATTACCGTTTGGCGCCTGGCTGGCATCGTCGCCATTTGCACCGTTCCGGCCGTTTGCTCTCGGGTCACGGCCACCTTGGTGTCGTTGCCCATCAGACTGACGCTGGCCTTCGGCGGCCTGACCATTCACGCCCTGACGCTGGTTGCGCTCCTCCAAGTCGGCGGAATGAATGCGAAAATAGTGTTCCGCATGCTGGTAGTAATTCTCGGCCGCTATGCGATCGCCGGACGAGGTGGCGTCCCGCGCGAGTCCCAAGTATTTTTCGTGCACTTGAAACGCGTTACCGCGAATTCGGACACTTGGTCCATTGCTATCGAACAGATTCTGCCGATTCCCGCTCCGACGACCGCTGCTGCGGCCGCGCGTGCGTTTTGAGCCTTGCCCTTGTTTCATCATTCCTTACACATTGATGCTGGTTTCGAAAAATTCCATGGTTGAATCGACATATACACACCGCGATTCTGCGGCAGGCCGCTTCTCGCGGGCCTCCCCAAAAGATAAACTTTCGAAGAATTGCTCCACCTCGGATGCTTTGGCCTTAAGTGCCAAGACGCATTCAACGAAGTAACAGCCAGAAGTTAAACGGTTCAGTCCTCAGTTCCAACAGTTATTTTTGGTTAACAAGACGATACGAAGTTTTGAAAAACGAGACATCGTTCATGGCCCGCTAAATCCTTGGCCGTTTCGGCGTGATAAAGTCCGGCGTTGCCGAGGATTTTGACGATATCACCGGTCTGACCGGCGCCGATTTCGAGTACCGCCACCCCGTCCGGTGCAAGAAATTCCATCAGGACCGGCCCCAGACGTCGATAGCACTCCAACCCGTCGGCGCCGCCATCAAGGGCGTGGCGCGGCTCGAACAGCGAGACCTCGGGCTGCAAATGGACAATTTCATCCTGCCGCACATAGGGCGGATTGGCGAGAATCAGGTTAAATGCCGCATCCAGCCCGGCCCCCCAATCGGCCACAACGAAGCGCGCCCGGTCGGCAAGATCGAGCCCTTCGGCGTTTGCGCGCGCAACGGACAGGGCAGCGCAAGAAATATCGACGCCCAATCCCCGGGCCCCCGGGATTTCGCTGAGCACGGACAACAGCAGGCAACCGGTACCGGTTCCCAAATCGAGGATGAAAGGTGCGTCAACCGCGCTGCGACGCAGCACCGCCAGCGCCGTTTCCACCAATAATTCGCTCTCCGGCCGCGGATCGAGCGTGTCACGGGTAACGCGAAAATCAAGGCCCCAGAACTCCCGGCGACCAAGGATCTGCGCCATTGGCACACGTCGCGCCCGCTCCCGGACAAGGTCCATAAAATCTCCGGCTTCCGGTACGACACCATCGGGATCGACGATCAACCGCCCGGTATCGGTGCCCAGAACATGGGCCAGCAACAGACGGGCGTCGCCGCGCGGCGCCTCGACCCCTGCTTTCTTAAGCAGGCCCGCCGCCTCATCTATGCAGGTCCCAATCGTGCGGTGCCCCATCTGCATTGGATCCGTCAGGTTAGCCGGGCCGTTTCGTCTTCGGCGATCAGCGAATCGACGATTTCGTCGAGCTCTTCCCCGTTCAAGATCTTTTCGAGCTTGTGAAGGGTCAGGTCGATACGATGATCGGTGACCCGGCCCTGGGGAAAATTATAGGTGCGGATGCGTTGCGACCGGTCGCCGGACCCAACTTGGCTGCGTCGGTTTTCCGCACGTTCATCCGCCAGCCGAGTTCGCTCCAGATCGTACAACCGCGCCCGCAGCACCTTCATCGCCTTTGCCCGGTTCTTGTGTTGCGACTTTTCATCCTGGCAGGTCACCACGACGCCGGTCGGCATATGCGTGATGCGAATGGCGCTGTCGGTCTTGTTGACATGTTGACCGCCAGCGCCGGACGCACGGTAGGTATCGATCCGTAAATCCTTGTCGTCGACCTCGATATCGACGTCATCCGCCTCTGGAAGCACGGCGACGGTCGCCGCCGAAGTATGAATTCGCCCGCCGCTTTCAGTGGCAGGCACGCGCTGCACCCGATGAACGCCCGATTCGAATTTCATCCGGGCAAAAACACCATTGCCGTTGATCGCGGCAATCGCTTCCTTGAATCCACCCAACTCCGTTTCGGTAATCTCGATTGGCTCGAATCGCCAGCCATGGGCCTCCGCGTACCGTTGATACATGCGAAAAAGATCGGCGGCAAAGAGTGACGCTTCATCCCCGCCGGTGCCGGCCCGCACTTCGAGAATCGCGCTCCGATCGTCCGCGGCATCTTTTGGCAGCAGCAGACGCTGCACCTCCTTCTCCAGCACCGGTTGGCGCTCCTTGAGTGCGCGGAACTCATCCTCCGCCATCGACCGCATTTCCTGATCGCCGCCGGTATCGGTCATGATTTCAGCCAAATCGGCCATCTCCGCCTGCAGATCGAGCAGTTCGCTTGCCTTCGCTACGATCGGCGAAATTTCCGAATATTCCTTCGATAGGGCAGTGTATTCCGATGGATCGAGGTCCCCCGCCGACATCAGTGCGGTGAGTTCCTCTTGACGCGATATCACCGCCCGCAGTTTTTCAACGAGGCTCATTTTCTTAATCCTGCCTGTCCGACGGATCATCAAACAGCCGACGGATCATTTCTTCCAAACGTCTTACCTCCGCCGCATCGCGGGCCATGCCGCGCAATGCGCGGCTTGGGGTGTCGAGCAGGCGGTTGACCAGCAATTCGGTCGCGCGCGCCGCGTCGATGCCCGGATGATCAAGCAGCACCTTTTCGCGCGCCGCAGCAAAATTCTTCCGCAAGTCGACAATGACAGGGGATGCATCCCGGTCGGCGTGCCCCTCATACCAAGATCCGACTTCGTCGTCGACGATTTGCCACGCCGCGGCGGCCGCAGTTTCGCGCTCGTTACGTCCCTGAAGCGCGACCTGCTCCAAATCGTCCAACGAATAGCGAAAGGCGCCGTCGCATTCTTCCACTTCCGGCGCTACATCAGGCGGCACCCCGCCATCAAGGAAGAGAATTGGCCGGCGGCGGCGTCTTTTCAAGGCCGCTTCCGCATCCGCCTTACCGATGATGTGGCGGCCTGCGCCGGCGGCGCTCACCACGATATCCGCATCTGCCAGCGCATCGGACAAGGCATCATATGGCACGAAGTGGACGCCCGACCGCCGTGCCACGGTTTCCGCCCGGCTCGAGGCGGCGGTCAAAGTCACCCGCTGCAAACCGGCCGTGCGCAACTGTTCGTGGATCAATTCGCCAATCTCGCCAAGCCCAACGATTAAGCCGGCACGCTCCGTCAAGTCGCCATGGAGATCCTGGCAAATCTGCGCCGCGGCGGATGCAATCGAAACCGGCCGCCGGACGATTCCGGTTTCGCTGCGCACCCGTTTTGCCGCGCGATACGCCGATTGCATAATACGATCCAACTGCGGCCCGACCATGCCGCACTCGGTTGCCAGCCGGTGGCCTGCCTTCACCTGGCCCAAGACCTGCGGTTCACCCACGACCTGACTGTCCAACGATGATGCGACTGCAAAGACATGCCGCAATGCATCGCCATCGTAGAGCGCATAGGATTGATCGATGATTTCCTCGTAACCGACATTGCCGATGGCGGCAAAATGACCGCGCACCAAGTCAGCAGCGGTTTCAGGACTGTCATGAAGTCCTTGGATCTCGGTTCGGTCGCAGGTTGAGAGAATCAGGGCTTGATCGAGACCGCCGGCACGCAACCGGCCAAACATTTGCGGCAATAGAGACTCTTCCATGAACAAACGATCGCGCAACAGAGCGGTACTGGAGCGGTGACTCGCCCCGACCACAAATAATCGGGCATTGCTCTGCGACGGCATGGCGACCCTATCGGTATTTGTCGAGCGCGTCCGCGAGCGTGTCGAGAGGAACCTCGTGCTGTTCGCCGGTATCCATGTCGCGCACACTCGCGGCACCGCGCGACATTTCGTCTTCGCCCAGCATAACAGCCGCCGCCGCCGAGATGCGGTTGGCGCGCTTCATGCGCCGGCCGACATTGCCCGAATAAGCGAGGTCGACCCGCAGGCCCGCGTCGCGTAGTTTTTCCGCAAGCGCCAGCGCATAGCGCTCGCCGTCGTCACCGATCGGGACCAACGACACCGGCCGCCGCGCCGGCGGCGGCATCTTGCATAACAAAGCGAGCCGCTCGATACCGGCAGCCCACCCGACACCCGGCGTCTCCGGTCCGCCCATCGTCTTAATCAAACCGTCATACCGCCCGCCGGCCATCACCGTGCCCTGCGCGCCAAGTTCCGTGGTGACAAACTCGAACGCGGTGTGCGCGTAATAGTCCAAGCCCCGCACCAAACGCGGATTGACCACATACGCGATACCGATGTCGTCGAGTCCGCGCCGGACGGTATCGAAAAAGGCGATGCTCTCTTCGTTGAGATACTCCAGGAATGACGGCGCCCCGTCGACGACCACGCGGTCGCCCTTGTTCTTCGAATCGAGAATACGCAATGGATTCCTTTCGAGGCGGTCGCGGCTATCCTCCGATAAGGCATCACGATGATCGGAGAAATACTCCACCAACACCTGCCGATAGGCACTCCGGCTGGCGGGATCGCCGAGCGTATTGATTTCCAGCGTAGTGTGATCGCGTACGCCGATTTCCTGAAGCACCCGTGCACCGGCGGCGATAACTTCGACATCCGCCTGCGGCATCGCTAAGCCGACCAGTTCGACGCCAATTTGATGAAACTGGCGAAGCCGGCCCTTTTGGGGTCGTTCATGGCGAAACATCGGGCCAGCGTAGAAATACCGCAACGGGGTTTGCTGGACGAGGCCTTCGGAAATGATGCATCGCGCAACGCTGGCCGTGTTTTCAGGCCGCAATGTGAGCGAATCCCCCCCCTTGTCGGTAAAGGTATACGTTTCTTTCGTAACGATATCCGACGCTTCGCCAAGCGTCCGTTGGAAAACCTGACTGAACTCGAATATCGGCGTCGCGATTTCTTCATAGCCGTAACGCTCGACCGCCGCCCGGGCCAATTCCACAATACGCTGATGGGCACGCATTGCGTCGGGCAATAGATCATGGGTTCCGCGGACGGGTTGCAGCGATGCCATAGTCGGAAGTGCTTTCCTGGTGGGTGAGATCGCGGCGACGATACCAAATCCATGACGGCAGCGGAATTACCGCATTCTAAGGGCACATGGAGACCGCCCCGCCGTTCAAGCACATTACCAGGTTCCCGGCAAATCGCCTGTGCCGCGACTTGACTCCGTATTATTGCGGAGTCGAATCCGTCGGCGAATTGATCGTCGCCGCGCTGCCGTCACCGGCATTCGACCCGCCAATCTTCAGCTTTTCGGGCTCTAGCGGCACGTCACGCCGGACCGATCCGATCGGCCCGATCGCCGGCGCCGATTCACCGTCGACAAAAATGCGCAGGCCGCCAGCATTGCCGGTCAGGAGCAATAGCCCGTCCCGATTCGGGACGAAATAGCGATCCCCCTTAAACAGCACTCGCGTCAGCAGCAATTCGTTGGATTTCTTATCTCGAACTTCGACCCAGCTATCGGCAATGGCTTCGACCATGATGCGGTTATCGCTCTGACCGGCGCCATAGTCCCTCGGCGTCCTGCCCGCCGCAACCTCCGGT
>CAYYBI010000321.1:0-10562 GCA_964469835.1 uncultured Rhodospirillaceae bacterium | reverse complement strand
GACCCGCGGGCGCCGCCGGACCATGAGCCATGGCCGGTTCATTGCAGCCGCCAGGCCGATATCGCGCGCCGTCAGGCAACGGCCTTCACTCAGCAGCGTCTCCCCTTCGCGAAAATCCAGCCCTGCCGGACGGATATAGTGGCCCGCCTGAGCCGCCTCCTTGACGGTGACGGTGTCTCCCGCAGCCTCGGTGTCTTCCTGGATGACAATCGCGTCCGCCCCTGCGGGGATGGGTGCACCGGTGAAGATTCGAACCGCCTCACCGGGGCCTAACGCGCCGTCATGGGCGCTTCCGGCCGGCGCACTGCCGATGACTTTTAATGAAACCGGGACCGTTGCGACATCGGCGGCACGGACCGCGTAGCCGTCCATCGCCGATACCGCCATCGGCGGCTGGGTGCGCCGCGCCGCAAGGTCCTCCGCAAGCACACGACCGAACGCGTCCAGCAATCCGACCTGTTCCGCGGCAAGCCGCTCGGCGGTCTTGGTTATGCGCCCGCGGGCTTCTTCGACCGACAGCATCATTCCGCCCGATATGTGCCGGATTTTCCGCCGGATTTATGGGTTAAGCGAATGTCGGTGATATGCATACCGCGATCGATCGCCTTGCACATATCGTACACCGTGAGCGCCGCGACCGAGACCGCGGTCAATGCTTCCATTTCGACGCCGGTTTGACCGCTGGTCTTGCAGGTTGCCGTGATTTCGATCGCGGGTTGATCGGGGGCAAGCCGCAGGACAACCTCGACCGCGGAGAGGGGCAGGGGATGACACAGCGGGATCAGATCGGCGGTGCGCTTGGCGCCCATAATGCCCGCCAGTTGTGCCACCGACAGCACGTTGCCCTTCTTGAGACCGCTCTTGCCGACCAGCGCCGCGGTCTCCGGCTGCATTTCGACGCGGCCCTTGGCAGTCGCCAAACGCTCTGTCGCAGGCTTGGACGACACGTCCACCATGACGGCATTGCCGTCCTTGTCGATATGGGTCAGGTCGCTCATCGGCCCGGCCAGGGGGTTGAGGGTGCCATGCGATCCATCAGGCGGAGGCGGCCAGCGGTCGTGTTAGCAGGGCCCGGGTCGCCGCGGTAACATCCGATTGTCGCATCAGCGATTCGCCCACGAGATAACAGAACGCCCCGGCGGCGGCCATGCGAGACAAATCTTCGGGCGTCGACAGGCCGCTCTCGCTGATCAGCACTCGATCCGCCGGCACCATCGCAGCCAGTTCTTCAGTGGTTGCAAGGTCCACTTCCAAGCTTTTGAGATTGCGGTTATTTATGCCGATAAGCCGGGAATTCAGCATGAGCGCCCGATCCATCTCGGCGGCATCATGGACCTCGATCAGCACATCCATCTTCAGATCGATCGCCAGGGTTTCCAGGGTGGCCGCCTGGTTGTCGTCGAGCGCCGCCATGATCAAAAGGACGCAATCCGCGCCGATCGCGCGGGCCTCAAAGATCTGATAGGGGTCGAGGGTAAAATCCTTGCGGAGGACCGGGAGCCCCGTGGCCATGCGCGCGGCCGTAAGGTAGTCGTTGCGGCCCTGAAAATACGGGGTATCCGTGAGCACGGACAGGCATGTGGCGCCGCCGGACTGGTAGGCGCGGGCGAGCGCTGCGGGCGCAAAATTGTCTCTGATCAAACCCTTACTCGGTGATGCTTTCTTTATTTCTGCGATCAGCCCGTATTCGCAGGCAGCGGCGCGCGCCGCTAAGCGATCAGCGAAGCCTCGGGGAGGGGGGCCGGCCGCCGCGCGCCTCTCTATTTCATCCTGCGGCACGTTTTCCTTCAACTGGGCGACGTGTTTGCGTTTGTCATCGCAGATTTTGGCAAGAATATCGCTCATACGGCCTGTCCGATAATCGCCAACATGCGTTCCAAGGCGGCCTTGCCGGCGCCACTGTCGATCGCTTCGGCCGCAAGCGCGGCGCCTTCGCGCAAACCGTCGATCCGACCGGCGACGATCAATGCGGCGGCGGCGTTCAACAGCACGATATCTCGATAGGCACCGGCTTCGCCGCTGAGTAAGGCGCCGATCGCCGCCGCATTATAGGCCGGATCACCGCCTTTCAGGGCTTCTAAATCCGCCCGCGGAAGGCCGGCATCCTCCGGCGTCACCTCGAACGTCCTTACCGATCCGGCGTAATACTCCACCACCCGGGATGGCCCGGTCGTGGTCAATTCGTCCATTCCGTCGCTGCCATATACGACCCACGCCCGCTCGGCGCCCAAATTGCCCAGGACCTGCGCCATTGGTTCGAGCCATTTGTCGCTGAATGTGCCGACAAGCAACCGTGTCACGCCGGCGGGATTAGACATGGGACCGAGAATGTTAAAGATCGTGCGGATTCCCAACTCGACGCGGGACGGGCCGACATGCCGCATCGCGCTGTGATATTGCGGCGCCATCAGGAAGCCGATGCCGGCTTCCGCAATGGATCGTTGCACAGTTTCCGGCGGCGCTTCCAGGTTGATGCCGAGTGCGCCCAAAACGTCGGCGGCGCCCGACTTCGAGGAAAAGGCGCGATTGCCGTGTTTTGCCACGGGGACGCCGCAACCGGCGACCACCAACGCTGTGGCGGTCGAGATGTTGTAGGTGCCGTGCGCGTCGCCGCCGGTGCCGACGACATCGATGGCTCCGGAAGGCGCCGCCACCTTGAGCGATTTTTCCCGCATAGTTCGCGTCGCGCCGGTAATTTCCTCGACGGTTTCTCCGCGCAGGCGCAAGGCCATCAGAAAGGCGCCGATCTGCGTTGGTGTTGCATCTCCCGACATCATGATATCGAACGCGGCGGCCGCTTCGGCTTCGCTCAAGCTGTGTCCATCGGCGACCTTGGCCAGTAATGGCTTGAGATCGCCCTTCTTATCTGTTTCGTTCGTCATACCGGTCCTTCAATGCGCCGCTTTTCCGCATATTTCCAAGAAATTTCCCAATAGCTTGTGGCCATGTTCCGAGGCGATACTCTCCGGATGAAATTGCACACCGTGCAACGGCAACTCCCGATGGGCGAGGCCCATTATGACGCCGTCCACGGTCTCGGCGGTGATTTCAAGGCAATCCGGCAGTGTGTCGCGTTCGATGGTAAGCGAATGATAGCGCGTCGATGCAAAGGGCGACGGGAGTCCCTTGAAAACGCCCGTTCCCGTATGGGTTACGTCGCTTAGCTTTCCGTGCATCGGTTCCGGCGCACGGACGACGCGGCCGCCCATCGCCTGGCCGATCGCCTGATGCCCGAGACAGACCCCGAGAACCGGCAGCTTGCCCGCGGCGGCGCGCACGAGATCGAGGCTGATTCCCGCCTGATCCGGATCGCACGGCCCCGGCGAGATAACGATGCCTTGCGGATGCGATTCGATCGCCTGCTCTGCCGAAATCGCATCGTTGCGCCACACCTGGATCTCCGCCCCAAGTTCCCCCAGGAAGTGATAAAGGTTGTAGGTAAAGCTGTCGTAATTGTCTATTAATAGATACATTTCAATAGCTTATCCGGAAACGCTGAAACCTCGTACAATATGCTGGCGATCCGCCACGTTATAACAGGCTTGATAGGGAGGTGAAAGCAAGTGCGGTGAAGATATCGGCGGCAATTAGCGTCCCTTGAACACCGGTTTGCGCTTCTCGATAAACGCCTGCATCGCCTCGCGTGAATCCTCGGTCGACGACAATTCCACTGTCATGTTCTGTTCGAACCGATAGCCGTCCCGCAGGCTCATCTCTTCAATCGCATTCATCGAATGTTTCGCCAAACGCATGGCGACCGGGCTGCGGGTCGCGACTTCTCCGGCGATCGTCATGGCCGCATCCATCAATTCATCCACAGGCACGCAACATTCCGCGACGCCGAGACGGTACATTTCCGCGCCGGTTACCTGGTACCCGGTAAACAGCATGCGGTGGGCGCGCGAATGGCCGAAGAGCCGCATCGCATGACGGCCGCCGCCGAGCAAACCGACGTTGATCTCGGGGAGGGCTATGACCGCTTCTTCGGCCGCGACAAGGATGTCGCAGGAGGCCGCAACGGCCAGCCCGGCGCCCAGGGCCGGGCCGTTGATCGCACCGATTACCGGCTTCTGACATTCCATCACCGCATGGAAGCATTCCCGAGCGCGCCGGTTGTGCTGCCAGTTTTCACCGGCCTCTCGGGGTTTCCCGGCGCGTTCCTTGATATCGGCGCCGGCCGAAAAACATCGGCCAGCGCCGGTAAGAATGACGGCGCGTACGTCATCGCGGTCGCTTAACGTATCAAATACGAGCGCCATATCGTTATGAAATTGAGAATTTTGCGCATTTACCGGTGGCCGGTCCATGGTCACGACCGCGATAAAATTACGGATATCGCATTTTACGGTTTCGGTCTGCATTGCGGAACTTCCTCCAGTCTCAAAACAAATGCTGCGACGCATGGATCGCCGAAACTTCCAGTGATCCACGGTTGGAGAATAGGCGGACAGCCGCCGTCTTGCCAGCGTCGGGCGGTAATTATGCGGTTTCCCCCCGTCCTGTCCCTCCGAATTGAAAGGTCGTTTCGATAAATCCCGTGTAAATTTCAGATATCGTTCATTAATTTATGCGATTTCCTCAAACAGCGGACTCTCACTGACTGGAAACCGGATGGCCCCACGACAGCGTTGGTCATATGCCCACAGTTCGCCTATACATTTGGAAAAGGCGTGTTGGGGAGTGACTTTTCATTGAATGCCCGTTTCCATCGAATTTGGCGCATTGTGCGCCAGATATTTGGGCCGTTGGACGGGTCATTGAAGCGTGCTTCTGCGCGCGGCGGATCGGATTATGGGCCGCGTATCCTGCGATGGCTGTCGGCGACGCGACGGGCGCAATTTACCGCCGGCCTCACGTGTGCGCTGTTGTTTGGCGTGTTCTTCGGCGCGCTAATCGTGGCGAACATCCGCAGTACCGCACCCTTGCACAGGGAACCAGAAAAACGAACAGCCCGCGTACTGCCGGCGGTGCCGGTTCCGGTTCGGGTCCGGGTTACTGAACAACAGGTGCCGAGACAGCCTGCGGCGCGCCAGCCAGAGCCACTGAACGGTAGCGCCGAGCCCTTGGACAATACCCAAGGGGCGTCCGGTGCCGATGCTAAGGCGTTCTCCGCGGCCGGCAGGCAAATACCGGTGCAAATGGACGAGCCCGAGAGCAGGCCGGAGGCCCGGCAACCCGCATCCGATCCAAATCGTGCCACTCATGCGAACGCTATCGCCGGGCGTCCTCCGGCGAGCGTTGAGCCTGATGCATCAGCGGTCTCGGCGCCGACCCCGGAGCCACGGGCACCGGATTTGCCCGCGATGGTGAAAAACGCGCCGACCGAATTGTTTGGGCCGGCGCTACCGCACGGTCCTACGTCGCAGTCGCAAGATCAGCCGGTGCATCCAGTGTTGAACGGGCCGGCGACGGCGATGCCGGAGGTCGCGCAAACGGCTGCCATGACTTCGAGGGGGGCGGGCGAAGCGGAGCGAAAGACGGATCGAGAGCCATCGGCCTCCAAAGCTAATTCTCCCCCAGCGGCGGCTGCTCGGCTCGACCCGGTAAAAGCTGAGAAACCGGTTGCACCTGAATTTGAGCGATTGGCGGATCTGGAAAATTCGGTGTCTATATCCACATCCGCGCAGGTGGCGGCTCTCCATGTCGAACCGGCGGAAGCGAAGAAAGCGGATGCACCGTCACCCGCACAGGCATTGCAGGAGCCGGACCGGGAATCACCGGTAGGGGCACTCAGTCTCGATGCGGCCCCGGGGCTTGGTTCGGAGGTGATCGATGCGCGTTCGGCCGGTGCCGCGAAGGTCGTCGAACCGTCCGCGAGCCCGCCGCCGATACCGGCGCTGGAGACGCCGGCATTGATTGGCGAGGCCGCGAAACCCGGCGCACCGCCACAGCGGATAGCGGCGCTTCCCGTTCCCGGTGGCGGGCAATGGCTGAAGAACGCCGTAACGATGCCGCAGCCCACTGGCCGTCCGATGATCGCCATCGTCATCGATGACGTGGGGATCAATCAGGCGCGGACCCGCCGGACAATCGATTTGCCCGCACCGCTCACGCTGTCCTTCATCCCCTATGGTTACAACTTGAGAGCCTTGGTGGCGTCGGCGCGGAAGGCAGGTCATGAAATTCTCGTACACATACCGATGGAGCCGCTCGATCTGAAATGGAACCCGGGTCCGAACGCGCTTTTGACGAATCACGACAACGCTGAGATTCTGCGCCGATTGCGTTGGGGACTCGATCAATTCGACGGTTATGTCGGCGTTAGCAACCATATGGGCAGTAAATTCACCGCCTGGCGGCCAGGGATGACCACGGTTCTGCGGGAAATTCGCAGCCGCGGCCTTCTGTTCCTCGATTCGTGGACCAGCAATCGTTCGCTCGGTTTTGCGATATCCCGGGAGATCAATATCCCCAGCGTGGCACGGGATATCTTCATCGATCACGATATCAGCCGAAGCGAGATCCAGGATAGTCTCGGCAAGCTGGAACGGATCGCACGACGGCGCGGATTCGCCATTGGCATTGGCCATCCGCATGATTTGACAACGTCAATTCTGGCCAAATGGATCGATCAGGTCCGCTTGCGCGGGGTGGACCTGGTGCCGATCTCGAGCATCGTGCGGCGCCGCCGCAGTGCCGGATAGGGCTATTCCAGTTGTCTAGGGGCGGGGTGGAACCGAAACCCAGGGATCACTACCGGTTGCCCGCGCTGGATTCTTCCTCGGCAATTCGGACCGCTTCCTCGACCGCCCGCATCAGCGCCCGCGCCTTGTTCCAGCTCTCCTGATATTCTCCTTCCGGATCGCTGTCTGCGACGACGCCGCCGCCGGCTTGGACATAGACCGTACCGTCCTTCACCACGGCGGTCCGTAAGGCAATGCAGGTATCCATGTCGCCGCCGGCGCCGAAATATCCGATACAGCCGGCATAGGCGCCACGTTTCTCGGGTTCCAACTCGTCGATGATTTCCATCGCCCGGACTTTCGGCGCCCCTGATACGGTACCGGCGGGAAATCCCGCCATCAGCGCGGAAAGCGCATCGACATCGTCGCGAACCTTGCCGATAACATTCGACACGATGTGCATGACGTGGCTGTAATATTCGATAATGAAGCTTTCGGTTACGCGGACCGTGCCTACCTTGCTAACCCGCCCCACATCGTTTCGTCCAAGATCAAGCAGCATCAGGTGCTCGGCGCGTTCCTTCGGATCCGCAAGCAACTCCTCCGCGTTCTGGCGATCTTCCTCGGCATTTGCGCCGCGCGGCCGGGTGCCGGCAATGGGCCGGATTGTTACCGTTTCGTCCCGCAACCGGACCAGGATTTCGGGACTCGAGCCAACAATCCAGAAATCCTTGAAGTCGAGAAAGAACAGGAATGGCGACGGGTTCAGCCGCCGAAGCGCCCGGTAGAGCGAGAAAGGCGGCAGGTTGAACGGAATCGCGAAGCGTTGGCTTACCACAACCTGAAAGGCGTCGCCTGCGAAGATGTAGTCTTTCACTCGGCGCACCATGTCGTGGAATTGTTCGCGCGACATATTCGATTGCGGAACGGGAGGATCGCCGGCCCATGGCGCCGTGCTGCGTTGCGGCAGCGCGCGCTGTAAATCGGATATCACCGTGGACAGGCGGTCGCAGGCTTGATCATAGGCGGTTTTCGCATCGATCCCGGATTGGGGCCGAACCGGTGTCACCACCGTGACCATATCCTCAATGAGGTCGAAGATCGCAATAACGGTCGGCCGCACGAACATTCCGGAGGGCAGACCTAGGACGTCCGGATTGGCGTCGGGCAATCGTTCCACCAGGCGGACCATGTCATAGCTCATATACCCGACAAGCCCAGCCGCCATCGGGGGCATTTCCTCGGGCAATTCGATTGCGGACTCATCAAGCAGCGAGCGCAAGGAGGTAAGCGGATCGTCGGCGCACGGCTCGAACCGGTCCGGTGAATTGGCGGGATCACGGTTGACCTCGGCGCGATTGTCCTGGCAGCGCCAGATCAGATCGGGATCGAGCCCAATAAACGAATAGCGCCCGCGAATGGCGCCGCCTTCTACCGATTCGAGGAGGAAACTGTACGGTCGCTCATGTGCCAATTTGAGCATCGCTGAAACCGGCGTTTCGAGATCCGCCACGAGACGGGCCGAGACGACCTGCGGCTTGCCCGCCTCGTAATGGCGAGCAAAGTCGTCGATATCAGGACTCGCCCGCATCTCGGTAGAAGTAATATTGGATTGCGTCACGATTCACAGATACGTCGTGGCGCGCGCGCAGGGCGGTGCTGAGTTGGGCCGCAATGTCGTTGGAAATGCCAAGCTTCAGCATTTCCTGCAGCGCCTCGACACCCTTGGCATCCGTGGTGGGCCGGCTCTCGGTGATTACGCTGAGTTGGGCGATCTTAACGCCTTTGGCACCATCCGCATGGAAAGCACGGCCGACAGACTTGGCGGCGAACAGGTCGGAGACAAGTGCCGGAGGCATGTCGGGGGGCGCTCCATCGCCATTGCGCGAAAACGGCTTGGTTTGCTCGTGCTTCCAGCCATTTTTCTTCGCTAAGTCAGCGATCTTCCCGCCTTGGTTAAGTCCATCGATGGCCTTTTTTGCGCGATCGCGCGCCGCCTTCCACCGTTGATCCGCCCGCCAGTCGTCGATGACTTCTGTACGAACCTCGGCAAGCGGCCGCAGGGCGGGTTTGACAATCGAATCGACCGATAGCACGAAGAATCCGCTGTCGCCGGTTTCGGTAACAAGAGATTCCTGCCCCTCGTCGGTTTCGAATACGGTCTTCAGGAAAGGCGTTCCCGGTAAATTCGCAACCGGTTTGTCTTTGCTATCGTGCCCGTCCTTGTCCAGCAAATCGACTTTGCGAAGGGTCAACCCAAGTTCAGAGGCTGCGTCGTTCAGCGTTCCGCCGCTGCCGAGCGCGTCTTCGAGTTTATTGACCTGCGCAAAAATTACCTCCAGGGCCTCTTCCTTGATGATGTCCTTTTCCAAATTCGCCCTAACGTCCTCAAAGCTTGGCGTCTTGCCGGGGACAATCAGCGCGGCGCGAATGATTTGCAGTCCGAACGGCCCCTTGATCGGAGCGGAGATTTCGCCGCTCTTGAGCTTGAAGGCGGCCTCGGCAAGTTCTTTCGGCAGATCGTTCTGGGTGAGCGTTCCGAGATTCGTCGCCGACTCGTCCTGGTTCGCGATCTCTTTCGCGACCTCGACGAAGCTCTTGCCTTCTTTCAGCATGGCGTCGGCACGGTCCGCTGCAGCGGCATCGGACACCAGCATCTGCTGCAGCTGGCGCTTTTCCGGGACACCCAGGGTCGGCAGGCGTTCTTTGTAGACCTCCTGCAACTTTTCTTCCGAAACCTTAATGGTCTCCGCCGCTTTCTTGGGGTCAAGATAGACAAAACGCACGCTCCGATATTCGGGAGCGGTATATTCATGCGGCTTCGCCTTGTAATAGGCATCGATTTCCTGATCCGTCGGCATGCGCATCTTGCTTTTGGGATTGACCGGAATCGTGGTGAACTCTGCTTGGCGCTTTTCCTCCCGCCATGCATAGAGCTGATCGATCAACGGTTTCGGTGCCTGCGTCCCTTGGGTGAGGCTCTCGAGGTATTGGCTGCGGATAATTTGGTTGCGCAGACGGGCGACATATTGCTGCTCGGACATGCCATTATTCCGCAATATGTTCTGAAATTCGTTCGCGCTGATATCGCCGAGCTGAGTGCGAATGTTTTCGGCCAGCGCGTCTTCGCCGACGACCATCCCCATATTACGCGCCCCTTCATCGTACAAGGTCGCGGCAATCAGGCGTTCCAGGACCTGATCGAGAATGCCGAGTTGCCGCGCTTTGGCTTCGTCGATATTGAGCGGGCGAAGGCGTCGCACCTCGCCGCGAAAGGCGTCTTGAAGGGCATTCACTGATATTTTTTGTTTGCCGACGTCGGCCACCGAGTCGCTGGGCTGGCCGAACATATTGCCTTCGCCGCCGATGCCCCAAACCGCGAAGCTCAAGACGAGCAAGGCGAATAGGGCCTTGATGACGATGGAACCGACGGAACTTCGAAGAAATTGCAGCATGGCCGTTTCTTTTCGGTTGAGGGCGTGACCGGCGGGGCACCGAATATTCCATTCCGCCCGCAGCGGGCTGGCGCATGATAGAAGCGCCTCCGTACGCCCGCAACGGCTAATCGGGGTGGCGCTGGCGACTCTTGTCGCGGCCATGCTAAGACGCAGAGAATGAAAATTCCTAGCGCAGAGGCGGTACGCGATGAATGAGAAGAGAACCCCGGTGATCGCCGGTAACTGGAAAATGAACGGTTTGCGGGCGCCGGGCTGCGCGCTCGCGGCGGCCGTCGCGGACGGGGCCGCCGGACTGGCCTGCGAGTTGGTGATATGCCCGCCGGCGACCCTACTGTCGCCGGTTGCCGAGGTGCTGAAATCAAGTGCGCTCCGCCTGGGCGCGCAAGACTGCCACCCCGCCGAGTCCGGCGCCCACACCGGCGATATCTGCGCACCGATGCTTGCCGATATCGGCTGCAGCGTCGTCATCGTCGGGCATTCC
>CAYYBI010000320.1:0-7542 GCA_964469835.1 uncultured Rhodospirillaceae bacterium | reverse complement strand
CTGGCCGGCGAGATGGGCGTGCCGCGCCAACGCGCGCTGGAACACCAGATCAAGGTCGGACGGTTCTTCGACGCCGCCGATTTGGTCGAGATCGCTCATGTCCACATCATGGCGGATACGGAGTCGCTGGGCGAAGCGGGGGTCGCTTTTCTCGAAGACATTGCAGCCTATCCGGAGCCGGACCGCCGAACGCTCGTGCCGACGGTGACGGATCCGCGCGGCGCGGATTTCAACGCCTACAAACGGCTGAAGCAGCAGGAGGATTGGATCGGCCTGGAACGCCGCACCATCGACGCCTTTCAGGCGCTCGACGTGCTGATGACCGACACCTGCATCAACTACCAGGTCGTCATACCGCCGGTGTTCGGCGAGCATGTGGCGTTCGGCGATACCGGCTCGAGCATCTACACCAACAGCGTGCTCGGCGCGCGGACGAATTTCGAGGGCGGGCCGTCCGCGCTGGCCGCCGCCTTGACCGGCCGCACGCCGCGCTACGGCTTCCATCTCGACGCCTGCCGCCGCGGCACCGCGCATTTTATGTTGGCGGACCGGCCGCGCGATTGGGCCGATTGGGGTGCGGCCGGCGGGATCATCGGGCGCGAGATGAGTTCCTATTGGCACGTGCCGGTGATCGACGGCGTCGAGGGCACGCCGACATCGGATGAGCTGAAGCATTTCGGTGCGGCGCTGGCGAGTTTCGGCTCGACGCCGCTGTTCCATATGGTCGGCGTCACGCCGGAGGCGCCGACGCTGCAAGCGGTCTTCGATGGCGCGCCGCCGCAACCCCGGCGCATCACGCGGGCCGATATCGACGCGTTCTACGAGTCATACAAGCCCGCCGACGACACGCTCGACGTGGTGGTCTTTGCCGCGCCCCAACTGTCGCTGTTCGAATTGCAGAAGCTGGGCCATCTGCTGGATGGCCGCAAGGTTCATGCGAAGACCACATTGCTGGCGGCGACCGCGCCGGAGATCAAGAAATCGGCCGACCGCATGGGCATCACCAAGAAAATCGAGGCGGCCGGCGGCGTGCTGCTGGAAGGCGTCTGTTTTTACAATATGCACGCGCGCGAAATCGGCGAGGCCAATGGCTGGCGCCGCCTGATGAGCAATTCGGCGAAGATCGTCAACATCCTCGGCGGCTACGGGTACGAGCCGATGCTGGCGCCGATGGAACAATGCGTCGATTCCGCCGTCGCCGGGAAGATCGTCTGATGGCCGATACCATCATCAAGGGGCATGTCGGCATCGGTCCAACGGTAAGCGGCCCGGCCCTGGTCGCCCATGACAACTTCAGCGCCCGGTACGACCTCGATCGGATCGCCGGTGTGTTCTCACGTCCCGGTCACAAGCTGTTCGGCGAAAGTTATCTCGGCAAGGTTTTGGTGCTCAACATCGCCAAGGGCGGCGTGGCGACCGCGTGGATGCTGCACGAGATGGCGGAACGCGATAAGGCGCCGCTGGCCTTGTTGCTGAATTACGCGAACCCGATCATGGCGCAAGGCGCGGCGCATGCGGACTTTCCGCTGATCGACCGGTTCGAAAGTGACATCACCGCTAGTATCAAGAATGGCGATAGGGTGACGGTCGATCCGGCGGCCGGCACCGTCACGGTTCACGATGCCGGGTGAGCGCCGGATTTGGCGAAACGGCGGATCTGGCGCAACGCCGCGTCGATCTTGAGCTGCAGCAGCTTGCGGCCGCGCTCCGCCGATGCCCGGGTCGGATCACCGATCACGCCGCTGTCGGCCATGCCCGGCGTATTGCTCGGGCGCATCCGGTCGCGGCGGATGCCGTCGGGGAACACCGCGAGCAGTTCGGACGAATCGCGAATCCCCGCATGCGATCCGATATCGGCGTCGCTTTCACCCTGGCTGCGCAACCATTCGACCTGACCATTGGCGCTGAAATAATAGTCGGAGATGTGCAGCACACGGACGCCGCTCTCCGACCATTCGTCGTTGAGTTTTTTGGCTACTGCTGCGAGCGTCGCCTGGTTGCCGCCGCTATCGCCGATCAGGCAAATCGTCGTGAAGCCGTGGCGCCGCAGGCTCCGGGCCGCCGATTCCAAGGTTGCCGCGAATACCGTTCCCGGGATGCTGATGGTGCCGTGATAGGCCATATGGCCGCTCGGCGGGTCGATACGGCCCTCCGGTACATAGGTGACGACCGGTGCGACCAGGGCGTTGCCGAGCGCCTCGGCGATTCGGGCCGCCGTATGGCGCATGATGTAGTTGTGCTTGCCCAGCACCATGTGCGGTCCGTTCTGCTCGGTTCCGCCGGTCGGTATGATCGCCAGTGTCTTCCCGCTTGCGATCAGCGCCCGTACCTCGGTCCAGGTCAGCGCATCCAGCTCCAGCGGCAGGGCATCGGTGACGACGGGAGGCTGGTCTGTAAAGTTGGGCGGAGGTGCGGCGGGCGGCGTGCTCAGTGACGTCAAAATCGCCGTTCCGGCGATCGCCAGGACAAGAAGACCGGTGAGCCAGCGGGTCATGGCGATTCTTTCTCCAGCGGATGGTAACGCCGCCACAGCACCCGGAAGGGGCGGGCGTATAGCTGCCACACGGTATCGAAGGCGAGATGTTCGTCGTTGGCCAAGCCGAGCTCGAGCGTCTCTCGATGTTTCGGCACATAGAGCGTTCCCGCAGCCCAATCCCAGAAGGCGAAAATGAAACCGAAATTTTTGTCGTAATGGGCGGGATCGTTGCTGTGATGAATTTGATGTTGCGCCGGGCTGATCAGGAAATGACTAAGGGACCGCGGATAGGCGACCCAGATATGCGAGTGGCGCAGATTGTAGCCCGCCAGGTAGAACAGAAAGACGAAGACGTTCAAATTGAACAGCATCACGGTTGTCGGCGTCGTCTCATAGAAACAGCGGAACAGGCCATCGGCGGTCCCGGAAGCAAGCGCTACCAGGACGCCGGTGAGAATGTCGTCCACCGGATGCATGCGATAGGCGCTCATCGGCGTCAGCACCTGGGCGGAGTGGTGCACCTTGTGGAATTCCCATAAGGCCGGGACCTTGTGCTGCAGCCAGTGACCGAGGTAAAGCGCGCCGTCAAACGCCAGGACCATGCAGGTGGTGTAAAACAGGTGGTCGATCGAATGCGGGAGGCGCGCCGCGCCGCCGTCCCCGAGAAGCGGTTTCAGGCCCGTCGCCACGAGATCGGATATCGGTCCCGTGCCGATCAGCACCGGCGCAACCAGCAGCGCGAAACCGGCCCGGTTTATGACGAAAAATTTGTAATCGACCCATGCGGAGCGATGACCGAATACTGCCGACGGAAAAAGAAAGCGCAGCAGCCCGCCATCCGGCGCCTGAACGCCGCCTGCGCGTCGTCGCACCACCAGATATGCGGCGATCGCGATCAGCAGTGCCGTGCTTAGGTAGAGCCAGTAAATTCGCTGATTCGATAGCCACGGATAGAAAAGTGGCCCGAATAATCTCGCGAAAATTCCCGAGTAGTCCATGCAGTACTCCTTGATGAAATTTTCTACGGCGACTGTCTTAAGAACTTGTTAACTTAAATTTCGGGCAGGCGGCCGACCTGGCGTCCCTGCGGTACGGAGATCGGCAAGCGCAGCGATGGCGACCACGAAACCCGCATACCGCATGGCGGTGGTGACCGGCGCGACCAGTGGCATCGGCGAGTCCTTTGTCAGGTTTCTGCCGGTGTCGACGGGGCTGTTGCTGACCGGTCGGAACGAAGCGCAGCTCGACGAACTGCGCCGCCAATACGGGCGGGACGGACGGGTAATCGAAACGATGGCGCTTGATCTCGCGTCGGAGAAGGACCGGCGGGAATTGATCGACCGGGCAGGCGCGCTTGAGGTGGATCTGCTGATCAATAACGCCGGCTTCGGCGTGTTCGGCCCGTTTCTGGACAATGACGCGGCCGCCGAACTCGGTATGGTGGCGGTCAATGTCACGGCGGTGGTCGATCTGACGCGTGCGCTACTGCCCGGCATGATCGACCGCGCCGCTGCGACCGGCGTTCGAGCGGGGGTGATCATCGTGTCCAGCACGGTGGCTTTTACACCGGTGCCCATGCTCGCCACCTATGCCGCCACCAAGGCCTTCGAGCTCAGTTTCGCCGAAGCGCTCGCCGACGAAGTAAGGGACATGCCGGTCGATGTGCTGGCCTTGTGTCCCGGCGCAACGCGTACCGAATTCTTCAGCCGTGCCGGCATGCCGGGATCGATCCTCCGTCGGGCGGAAGAGCCGGATGACGTGGCCCGCAAGGCTTTGCGGGCGTTGGGCCGGCAGCGCGTGCTGGTAAGCCCCGGCAATGCACGCCTTGCCCTGACGCCGGCAAGCTGGCGGCGGCGATTATTGGTGGCCGGGGCCGGCCGGTATATGCGGTTTGTCGGGCGGCGCGATCTTTAGGGGCCGCCGTTTACGTTACCGGCAGCGCGGTGCGGTATTTAATCTGCTTCAAGGCAAAGCTGGATTTAATGCTGGCGACACTGGGAATTCGCGTCAGATGGTCCATCAGAAATCGCTCATAGGCTGAAAGGTCCGCGACGACGACGCGCAGCAGATAGTCGGCATCGCCGGTCATCAAATAGCACTCCATGACTTCCGGGCGCGACAGGATCGCGCTTTCGAACGCTTCCAGCGCGGTTTCCACTTGGCGCTCCAGGGAAACCTGTATGAAGACGCTGACCGGCAGTCCGACGGAGCCCGGATCGACCAGCGTCACATAGCGTGAGATGACGCCTTCCTGTTCGAGATCCCGCACCCGTCGCCAGCAGGGGGAAGGCGAAATTCCAACTTGCGATGCCAGATCCACATTCGAAATGCGCGCATTTTCCTGCAGCGCCGCCAGGATTCGGCAGTCTATCTCGTCCAGGGCTTTTTTGAGCATTAAATCGCCGTATTTTTGCTATATCTGAACAGAATGTTGCGCTGTATGGCAGTATTCAGGCAATTTCCGCAAGAAAAAATTGCCTGAGCCGCGGTATGCTGCGTGGAGCGCTATCGCGGGCGCGGTGAGAGGGTTTTTGTTATGGGCACGTCGTTACGTCTGGTCACGCCGGAATCGGGCCGGGGTATTCCCCGCGAGCGCCTAGAAACTCTGGCGGATATCCAGAAAAAGGTTCTGTGGCTCTCCTCCTGGATGATCCATAACGCCAATCACCTGCGACCATCGCGCGACGGTCTCAAGGTCGGCGGCCACCAATCCTCCTGCGCGTCGGCCGTGACGCTGCTGACGGCGCTCTATATGGATGTGCTAAATCCGTGCGACCGGATTGCGGTAAAGCCGCATGCCAGCCCGGTCTACCACGCCTTGATGTATCTGCTGGGCCGGCAGTCGCGCGACAGTATAGAAAGGTTTCGCGGGCTCGGCGGGGCGCAATCCTATCCGTCGCGCACCAAGGACACGGATGACGTGGATTTCTCCACCGGATCGGTCGGGCTCGGTGTTGGGATCACGCTGTTTGCCTCGCTGGTGCAGGACTATGCGCGGCTGCACAACCTGATGGGAGACGGCGTCGCGCCCGGCCGGCTGGTCGCGCTGATGGGGGATGCGGAACTCGACGAGGGCAATATATTCGAGGCTCTCCTGGAAGGCTGGAAGCACGACGTCCACAATCTTTGGTGGGTGATCGACTACAACCGTCAGAGCCTCGACGGGGTCGTGAACGACCGGTTGTTTCAAAAGATCCAATCGTTTTTCGATACGGTCGGCTGGAACGTGGTCACCCTGAAATTCGGTAAGCGGCTCGAGGCGGCGCGCGGCGGTCCCGCTGGCGAAGCGCTGCTCCAGTGGATCGACGATTGTCCCAACGATCTGTATGCCGCCCTCACCTTCAAGGGAGGCGCCGCTTTTCGCGATCATCTATCAACCGAATTGCAGGGCACCGCCGGTTTGAAGGAATTACTGGACAGCCACGACGATCCTTCGCTCCACCGGCTGTTGACCAATCTGGCGGGGCACGACATGGAAAGCGTGCTCGAGGCGTTCCACGCGGCGGCGGACGACGACCGGCCGCAATGCTTCGTCGCCTATACGATCAAGGGGCACGGCCTGCCGCTCGCCGGGCATAAGGATAATCATGCCGGGCTGATGAACGTTGAGCAGATGGAAGCCTTCCGGAACGCCATGCGCATTCCCGAAGGTGCGGAGTGGGACCCTTATGCCGGGCTCGATACCGAGCCGGAAACTCTGCAGGCGTTTCTCGATGCGGTTCCGTTTGCCGATGACGCAACACGCCGGCATGGCGCCCCGTCGATTGCGGTACCCGAGATTTTCCCGATCCCGTCCGGCGAGAAACTGTCGACGCAACAGGCCTTCGGCCAAATTCTCAACGATATCGCCAAGGAATCAGGCGACCTGGCTGATCGCATCGTCACCACGTCGCCGGACGTGACGGTTTCGACCAATCTCGGTGGCTGGGTCAATCAGCGCGGCTTGTTCAGCCGCCGCGAACGGCCCGATGTTTTTCGCGAGGAAAAGGTCGCCTCGGCGCAGAAATGGGTGCGGTCGCGCGACGGTCAGCATATCGAGTTGGGTATCGCGGAAAACAACCTCTTCCTGTTGTTGGCGGCGCTCGGACTCTCCCATTCCCTGTATGGCGCGCGCTTGCTGCCGGTCGGGACGCTGTACGATCCTTTCATAAACCGCGGGCTCGATTCGCTGTTTTACGCCTGTTACCAGGATGCGCGGTTCATGGCGGTCGCAACGCCATCGGGCGTGACGCTGGCGGCCGAAGGCGGCGCGCATCAGTCGATCAATACGCCGCTGGTCGGCATGGGAATCGACAAGCTTGCCTATTTCGAACCCGCCTTCGTCGACGAGTTGTCGGTGATCATGGCCTGGAGTTTCCGGCATATGCAGGCGGCGGATGGCGGATCGGTCTATCTTCGTCTCTCGACCCGCCCCATGAACCAGCCAAATCGTTCGTTGGGGGAACAGGAACGCGCCGATATCTGCAACGGCGCGTACTGGTTGCGGCGGCCTGCGCCGGGCGCAGATGTGGTCATCGCCTATGCCGGGGCGGTGGCGCCGGAGGCACTTGCCGCCCATGAACAACTCGCCGAGGACGTGCCGGGCGCCGGATTGTTGGCAGTGACCGCGCCGGACCGATTGCATGCTGACTGGATGGCGGCAGGACGGCGGCGCGCGGCCGGGGAGCGGGATGCCTGCGCTCATGTGGAAGCTCTCCTTGCGCCGCTCGCGCCGGGCGCCGCGCTGGTCACTGTGCTCGACGGGCATCCCGCGACCTTGTCGTGGCTCGGCGCTGTCGCCGATTGCAGGGTTTCCGCCCTGGGCGTCGAACGGTTCGGCCAATCGAGCGATATTCCCGATGCCTATCGTTTGCACGGCATCGATGCGGAGGCGATTCTGGGGGCCGCGGCATCGGCCTGTCTGGCTCGGCTCGGCTGACGGTCGGTTGGCTGGCGCATGCGGCTTCGGCTTGCGCCTGGGCGCCCGATGATTATCATGCGGCAGGCTTGGAATTTGACTTTTAATTCAATGGGGAAGCCCGTGACGAAACGTGTTTTGCAAACCGCGATCGTGATGCTTTTGCTGG
>CAYYBI010000319.1:0-25705 GCA_964469835.1 uncultured Rhodospirillaceae bacterium | reverse complement strand
CGCCCTATGACAGCCGCGAGACGTTGCGCCGCCTGGATGCCGTGCTGGCGCGCCATCCGGTGCGGCGGGTGATCTGCCTCGGTGACAGCTTCCACGATGGCGACGCGCCCGCACGTCTCGGCGGCGATGAGCGCGCGGCGCTGGCGCGGCTAACCGCGCGGCACGATTGGATCTGGATCGCCGGCAATCACGACCCGGCCCTGCCCGATACAATCGGCGGCGTGACCGCTGCCGAGTACAGGGCCACCGGGCTGGTATTCCGACATCAAGCAGCCAAGCGCGGCAGTGGCGAGATTTCAGGGCATTTCCATCCCAAGGCAAGCGTCGCGGCGCGCGGCCGGCGCCTTACCGGCCGGTGTTTCGTGACCGACGGCCGGCGGTTGATCCTGCCCGCCTTCGGCGCCTATACCGGCGGGCTCGACGTGCGCGACCCGGCGATCGAGGCACTGTTAGCGCGGGACTACACGGTGCTGATCCTCGGCCGGACACGGGTGCACCGCATCCCCCGGCGCGTGCTGAGGGCCCGTACCGACGAGGACGAACCACGGCAGCCGCTATTGCTTTGAGATTGCCTTGGCCACACTTCCGATAGGGACCGCCAATACAATGTTCAGGCTTCCACCGGGGACGAAAGGCAATCCCGCTCTGCGATGGGCGCTGCCGGAGCGCGTCTTTTTCGCGTGCGGTGCATGCCATATCCTCGCGTACGCCTTTCTCGAAACCTACCCCGACCGCGGATTCGAAGCCGTCTGGATGCGCCCGGCGAAGGCCTACACAGGCAGCCACATCGTGGTCGTTCGCGGCACTCTGGCATTCGACTATCACGGATATTCGAATTGGCCAGCGCTGATCGCACATACGGAAGCCAAGGCGAAGCGATGGTGGCCAGGGTGGACCGCTGATCTTTTGCCTTTGCCCAAGCCGGTACTGGTATCCGAAGTTCGATCACGGCTTTATGACGGGCTGTGGTTGCGCGAGCCCGGTCAGTTCCTGCATGACGCACTGCCTCGAGCGCGCGCCTTCCTCAAGCGATTCCCGTCGCCGCCTTAATGCTTAGGCCGCCGCCGTCACCACGATTTCCACCAATGTGCTGCCCGCGAGCGGTGCGCCGACGCAGGCGCGTTGCGGCCAGTTCTGCCAATCCGCACCGATCCAGTCGTTCCACACGGCGTCCATGCCCTCCTTCTGCGACATGTCCGCAAGAAAGATCTGCACCGAAATCAGCCGCGTCTTGTCGGACCCGGCATCCGCCAGGTTGTTGTCGATGGCATCCAGCGTAGCTCGGGTCTGGGCCTGGATATCGGCGCCCGGTGCGGTCGCCACGGTGTAGACGATGCCATTATGGCGCACGGCGCGATTGCGGCCCTTCGCGGATCCTTGCCAACGGTCAATTGTCATGTTTCAGCTCTCCATTTGGTTCATTCGAAAACACCCGGCAGCGGGCGCGCCGCCGGAATGGATATCCGTACGGTCCCCCACTTCCGGTGCCGCCGCAATCGTTTAGACTGACCGCCTTCACCACGACACAATCGGGAGTCGACCCATGCCGGATATTCTGCGAGGCACCGTCACCGGACCGAGCGCATGGAAGGGCGCGGCATTGCAGGGCGACACGACCTGGCTGCACCGGCTGACGCCGGACGAACACGCGGAAATCGACGCCGCGCTTCGCCATGCGCACGAAAAAGGGCTGAGGCATGAGACGATTACCCGCGACGATTTTCCGTTGCCGGGTCTGGCGGCCCGCCTCGAAGACGTGGTGTCGCAGGTGCGGGACGGCCGCGGGTTCTTCCTGTTGCGCGGCCTGCCGACGGGAAAATATTCGGAGGACGAGGTGTTCGCCATTTTCTGGGGCATCGGCATGCATTGCGGCGCACCCGTCTCGCAAAACTCCTATGGCGATCTGCTCGGCCATGTATTCGACCGCGGCGTCAAGATGGGCGAAGGCCAGGTGCGCGGCTACCAGACCAATCAAACCCTCCGGTTTCACACCGACCGCGCCGACATGACGGCGCTGCTCTGCCTGCGTCCGGCGAAAAAGGGCGGCGACAGCAGTCTGGTCAGCTCGATCGCGATCCACAACGAGATTGCGGCGACCACGCCCGACCTGTTGGCGCCGCTGTACGAGGGCATGCCCTATGTCCATGTGGAGGAAGGCGGTTATACCGAACCTCGGCGCATACCGGTCTATAGCGTTCACGACGGGGTGTTAAGTTGCGGCATACAGCGCAACACCATCAACACGGCGATCACCGTCGCGGGCATTCCCGTTTCGGATCAGGAAATCGCGGCGCTGGAGCGTTTCGATTCGCTCGCCAACCACCCCGACTACCGGTTCGATATGTCACTCGAAGCCGGCGACATTCAATTCTGCAACAACTATACGGTGATGCATGCGCGTACCGCCTACGAAGACGACCCGGATCCGGAACGGAAACGGCATCTCGTACGGCTCTGGCTGCAGTTCGACAAAGCGCGGCCGGTCGCATCGCATTTCAAGGAATATAACGGCGTGCCTAAACAGCTGACGCGCTAGCCGCGCGCTTCAGGAAATTTCCTCGTCGCCGTCCTTTTCCAGACGGTGCTGCTCCAAGAAGGCGACAGTGGTTTCCTTTTCCTTCTCTTCGCTTTGGCGCTGGCTCTTCTTGCGCCCTGCGCGCACACGGTTTTCCGAGGCCTTGCGCAGCCGTTCGGCGCGCTCCTTCTTTTTGCGGAAACTTCGAAGATTGATGATTTCGCCCATGAACTTCCGTTCTGCGTCAGGAATACCGCAATCAGCTTAAACGGACATGTCCCGACTCAACAAGGGCCATGGGTCCGCCCGCTTGTGACGCAGCGCGATTACGATAAACTGTGACCCATAGACGACAGGCCGGAGTCGCATGGTCATGCGCGGCTTTTCCGCGCAAAAAAAATCGACTGTGGCGCAGTCGGAAACCAACACCAAGAGTGGGAGGCACTTCGTGCGAATGTATTTTTTCGTCAGTCTGACCCTGTTGGTCCTCCTGACCGCGTACGGACTAGTGAGCGGCTACTTTTTCTAAGCACAGGCGCAAGCGGGATACCGCGCGACTTCAATCAAACTTTGGGAGAACACAGAATGCGGTGGGCACGTTTCGAGCGGAATGGGAACATCTCATACGGCATCATTGACGGATCTGAAATCGAAGTGGTCAAGGGCGACCTTTTCGGCGGCCATGAGAAAACCGGTGAGCGCGTTGCGCTCGATTCGGTGAAACTGTTGGTCCCGTTCGAGCCGAAAACTTTTTATGCGGCCGGCCTGAACTATGTCGACCACATCAAGGAGCAGGCGGCGCTGCATGGACGGGAACTCAACATCCCGAAGCAGGCCGATGTCGGTTATCGCGCCAACAACGCGCTGATCGCCCATGAAGAAGACGTGATCGTCCCGAAAGACGCCACCGAAAACGTACAATACGAAGCGGAGATCGTCGTCGTGATCGGCAAGCAAGTGAAGCACCTGTCCGAGGCCGATGCGCTATCCTGCGTGTTCGGCTACACCATCGGCAACGATGTCAGCGAGCGCACCTGGCAAAAAAACGATCGCACGTTCTGGCGCGCCAAGAACACCGACACCTTCAAGCCTATGGGGCCCTGGATCGAGACCGACGTGGACCTGGATTCGTTGAAGACCACGGTGCGGGTCGACGGCGAAATAACGATCGAATTTCCGACCAACAACATGCTGTTCAGCATCGAGAAATATATCAGCGAGATGACCAAGTATCTGACCCTCCATCCCGGCGACATGATTTGGATGGGTACCGAAGGGTCGTCGCCCAACGTCAAGGATGGCGCCGTGGTCGAGATCAAGATCAGCCAGATCGGCACGCTGCGCAACCGCTTCATCCGGGAAAAATAACGGGCGGATCCATACGGCCGCGAAGAGTCGCGCACGGCATGAGCGTTCAACAAACACCGGGAGAATGAGATGCCGACATTGCAGTCCGATCAGTGCAAATCCCTGAGCCGGGCGGTCGATACATGCATGGCGTCGGCGGACGCGTTGTTCGCGCAACTGGCGCAGCAGACGGCGGACACACAAGGGGTGACGCGCGCTTCCTATGGCGAGGGCGAACAGATCGCCCATGCCCTGATTGCGGAGACGGCCCGGCGGCAAGGCCTGGAGGTCGCGGGAGACCTTGCGGGAAATCTCTACATGACCTTGCCGGGACAGAACCGCTCGGCGCCGGCCCTGGTCACCGGATCGCATCTCGATTCGGTCCCGTGCGGCGGTAATTACGACGGCGCGGCGGGCGTGGTTGCCGGGCTCGCGGCGCTCGACGCGCTGAAAATTATCGGCATCGCACCACCCCGGGACCTCACCGTGATGGCGGTCCGTTCCGAGGAATGCGGCAGTTGGTTCGCGGGCCGCCACGGGGGGCATCTCGGCTCACGGGCGGCGCTTGGCTTGATGGCGGAGGAGGAACTGGACACCGCGATCCATCTCGGCACCGGCCTGACGCTGGGCGAGCAGATGGCGGTGTGCGGACTCGACCCGGACCGGTTTCGGGCCGCACCGCCGCATCTGAGCCCTGCGAATGTCGGCGGTTATCTGGAACTGCACATCGAGCAGGGACCTGTGCTCGAGGCCGCCGAGCATCCGGTGGGGATCGTGACCGGTATCCGCGGCAATACGCGGGCGCGCGACGCCCGTTGCGTTGGCGAATACACCCACAGCGGCGCGGTGCCACAATCGCACCGGCATGACGCGGTGCTGGCGACGGCCGAGCTCCTGATGGGGTTGGAATCCGAGGTGCGGACGGTTCTTGACGATGGCGGCGACATTGTTTTCGCCGCGGGAAAGCTGTTCACCGATCCGGAGCTCCACAGCTTATCCAAGGTACCGGGCGAGGTGCGGTTTACCCTCGATATCCGAAGTCTCGACCGGCCGACGATCAAGAGATTCATCGACCTAACCTGCACTCTCGCCGGGGATATCGCCACACGGCGCGGCGTCCGCTTCGATCTTGGCGACTTCCCCGTCAGCACGCCGACACTGATGGACGAAGGACACCGCCGGCACTTGTGGGATGGGTGCGCAGCACTGGGCACGCCGGCCGTCGATATCGCCAGCGGCGGCGGGCACGACGCGCAGGAATTCGACCGATGCGGAATCCCAGCCGCGATGATCTTCGTGCGCAACGCCAATGGCAGCCACAATGCGGACGAAGCGATGGAAATGGACGATTTCGCGGCCGGCACGAAACTCCTGGCCTGGGCCATGGCGACCGCGCCGTAGCCCGATCGCCGGCGTAGCGCGACTAGGAGCGGCGCAATAAAAAAGGCGCCCGACCAGGTCGGGCGCCCCGCAAACGCGACATGTTAGCCGGCGTCTGAGTTACTTGCTTTCGACTTCCCCACCAAATGGCGTGAACAAATTCGGATCGGTCAGTGCCGAAATCGAATACAGACGAACATCGGAATTCTGCCGCGCCATGCTGACGCGCGCCCGCGCATGCGGCTGTTCGCCGTCTGGCGTGAACAATTCGATAACCTCCAAAACAAAGTCCGGCGCGTCTTTTTTCCTAAATTTCGTGCCGACTTCCAGATTGTAATCCATGGGACTCTCCACGAAACCCTCATTCGCGGAAAGTGTGAAGGCATATTACTAATAAATCGTTAACCTATTCTATGTCCTTTAAATTTAGCGTAAATTTCCAATTTCATGGTTAACGGAACGCACGCGGCAGCTTAACCCAGATGCCGTTTGGACTCCGGGCGGCCGGCGAGCGCATCGGCGAACCTGCCCATCAATTTCGACAGCCGGTCCGGCGCAAAGCCAAGCCGCGCCAGTCCCGGTCCCACATTGGCGACTTCCCGGTAGTCGGCGATCGCGCCGTCGCGCAAGCGGAGTATCGCGACTCCCTCGAACAGGCCGCGCCGGCCCGCCGCGCCCGCCAATTTGGAATCGTAGCTGAAGATATATCGGCCATAGACCAAGTCATCCTGCCGGACCGGGTCGTGCATATCCCAAAGAAAATTTTCCGCATCGCGATGGAACCGATTTTCCAACATGTCCGCGATCGCCGCGCGGCCGGTAAACGCACCATAGAAAACGTCGTGATAGACGCCGTCATCGGTGAACAGAGCAGCGAAACGCACACCGTCGCCAGCCGTTGCCGCCGCGGTAAATTCGTTTAGCAATTCTACAAAATCCATCACTGGTTCTCCCGCTCATCCGCATTGTGGTCGGCGCAGTCTACACAGCATAGGGTGTGCCCCAGATGGGCCGCGCGCCCGGCCGCGTTCGCGACCCAGGGCCGGTTGGTCCAGGGCGGACGATGCCGTACATGCTGGCGATGGCCGCAGTCGAGCAAGGCAACCCAATCGTCATCCTCATCGCGGGCGAACCCGATGATCCGCCGGCCGACGCCGACCGTGCCCATCATTCCGCCGCTTCGTCGAGGGCCTTTGCCAGTAGATCAAAGGCGGCACGGGTGAACGCCCACATATTGGTCTCGCGATCATCTTCGCCGGTTCGGACGGAAATCACCTGCTCGACGGCGCCGACGACGGCGATGCAGCTGTGCCCCGCCGGATCGCCATAGCGATTGCCGGTCGGCCCGGCCGCACCGGTTTCGGCAATCGCCCAGTCGGTTCCCATCCGCCCCCGCATGGCATGCGCCAGCGCCAGGGCGTGGGCCTCGGTCGCTGCCCGGTCGCTATCCAGCGCCGCCTCGCTGATCCCGGCCAGCGCGATTTTCGCCTCGCGCGTATACACCACGCCGCCGCCCCGGAAATAGGCAGAGGCGCCGGGCACGGTCAGCAGCGCTGCGGAGACCAGCCCGCCGGTCGAAGATTCCGCAACCGCGATGGTTTGCCGCCGGTCCTTGAGAAGTGCCCCCACGGGGGCCGACAGTGCGAGCAGTTCAGCCATTTCAAGACTTCCTTCTTCATTGCCTATCGCAGGCGCGCGGTCTCATAGTGTCGTCCGGAACGGCGGCGTGACAAGCCGGCACCGCCATTCATACAATACCAAAGGCTCCACCATCGCGGATCCAGGACATGCCGAAGATAGAGATTTCTCCCACGGATGCGCCCATCGGCGCGGAAATTTGCGGGGTCGACCTGTCGCAAAGGCTCGACGACGCCACATTCGCGGAAATCGAGGCGGCCTTCGACAAATACAGCGTGCTGTTCTTTCGCGGCCAAGAACTGCATCCCCAGGAGCAGGTCGCCTTCAGCGAACGGTTTGGCGCGATCGAAATCAATGCCTTCAACAAATTCGCGCTGCCGGACCATCCCCGCGTCTTGATCGTCTCGAACATCAAGCAAGATGGGCGGGATATCGGCTATGCGGATGCCGGCAGCCATTGGCATACCGACATGTCCTATACCGCGCGTCCGCCGCGCATGACCATGCTGTACGCGCTGGAAGTACCGTACCGGGATGGAGAGCCCCTCGGCGATACGGTATTCGCCAGCGCCGCCGCCGCCTATGACGCCCTGGACGCCGAAACCAAGGCGCAGATCGAGGGGCTGCGCGCCATCCACCGGTTCGCCGCCAAGCAACGCGGCGTCAAGGCCCCGGTTGCGCTGACGGCCGAGCAAATCGCACAGCATCCGGATGTGGAGCATCCGGTTGTGCGCACCCACCCCAAAACCGGCCGAAAGGCGCTCTACGTGCGCGCGGGTGAATGCGTCAGCATCCCCGGAATGGCGGATTCGGAGGCGCTGCCGCTGATCGAGCGCCTGTCCGAGTGGACGATCCGCGACGAATTTCGCTACCGCCACCGCTGGCGCGCCGGTGACGTGCTGATGTGGGACAACGCGGCAGTGCAGCACTGGGCGCCGCGCGACTATGAATGGCCCGAACGCCGCCTGATGCACCGCACCACGGTGAACGGGTCAGTGCCCTTCTAGCCGCGAGTCATGGAAAGCAGCGGCATAGGGGAATGAATGTCTGATTTCAAAAGTGAGCTTGGCCTGCCCATCGGATTTCCCGTGCCTGATTGGAGGCCCTGTGCACCACCACCGCGCACCCCGATGCCGGGGCGATTCTGCCGCCTGGAGCCGCTGGATGTGGCGCGCCACGCCCAGGAATTGTTTGAGGCCTTCGGCGCCGACACGGAAAATCGCATCTGGACCTATCTGTCGGTCGGCCCGTTTGACGATTTTGAGGCCTACCGGGCGTGGCTTGAGCAATCTTGCCTCGGAGACGATCCGTTGTTTTTTGCGGTGATCGACCGCAACACAAAGAAAGCGGTGGGCGTCGCCAGCTATCTCCGCATAGATCCCGCGAACGGCGTGATTGAGGTGGGAAGCATCAACTATTCGCCTGCCTTGCAAGGCACGGCCGCCGGGACCGAGGCGATGTATCTGATGATGAAACGCGTCTTCGACGAGCTGGGATATCGCCGCTACGAATGGAAATGCGACACATTGAATGCCGGATCGAAACGCGCCGCCGCACGGCTCGGCTTTACCTACGAAGGTATGTTCCGCCAAGCGGTCCTTTATAAGGGCCGCAACCGGGACACAGCCTGGTTCGCGATCATCGACAAGGATTGGCCCAACATCAAGGCCGCGTTCACGGCCTGGTTGGCGCCTGAGAACCTGAGCGCCGACGGCGATCAGAAGAAATCCTTAGCAGCGTTCCGGTTGGGATAAGGATCCTGATCCGCGACGCATTATAGCCGATCGGTTAGCCCTTCTGGACAAATAGCGATCCGTTCGTATCGGTGACAAGAATGTCCCGAAGCCATGTTGATGCAACCGGTGAAAACCAACCAGATTGATCGCCTCGGCACGATGTACGAGATCGTGCGGTACTGGGCGGATTTCACGCCGGACGCTCCCGCGATCGTCGCTAGTGGTCTGTCGCCACTTACTTATCACGGACTATTAGGTGTGATTGATGCGATCGGAGGTGCGCTCAATGCATCGGATATCGGACGCGGCGATCGCGTTGCGATCGTCCATTCCGGCGGGGCCGGGATGGCGGCGGTAATCATGGGGGTATCGAGCTATGCGACTGCCGTTCCCTTGAACCCGAAACTGACCGCCGGGGAATTTGCGGTCAACCTCCATAGTCTTGGCGTTGTCGCCGTCGCCGTCGAGCAAGGCGTCGGGGAAGCGGTACGCGCCGCGGCGGATAAACTGGGCTTGGCCGTGCTCGAGATTGAACCCGCCCCGGGAATGGTCGCCGGCACGGTCGGATTACGGGGATCTCTCGCCGGATCGCCACGACACCTCGGACCGGCGGAACCGGACGACGTTGCCGTCGTTCTCTCGACTTCCGGAACAACCTCTGCCAGCAAACTCGTGCCAATCAAACATCACCAAATGATCGCTCGCGGCAAAGACACCGCCCAGCGGTTTGGGGTGCGTCAGGCGGATCGGGTCCTGAACATGATGCCGATGTTCCATATCGGTGGGTTGGGCGCCGGATTGCACTACCTGCTGTTCTCCGGCGCCGCGATGATTCCGGTGCCGCAGTTGGACGTGCCGACGATTTTTGACCATTTGGCGGAATTCCAACCGACATTTCTGATGGGCACATATACGATCTATCATGCGATCAGTGCACAGGCTGATCGATTCGAGGAGACGGTCGCATCAGCGTCTCCGCATATTCGAGTCATCCGATCCGGAACGGGCCGCCTGGAAACGCGAATCGCCCGGGAGCTGGAGACCCTTTTCCACGCACCGGTCATCCAGGCCTACGGATCTTCGGAAACAGGATTCATGGCCGCTGAGCCGCTGCCGCCGAAAGTCCGCAAGGCCGGCAGTGTTGGCCTGACCGCAAGCACCGAAGTCGCGATCCTGGACGGCACCGGCGCGAGGCTCGGCCCCGGCAACCGCGGCGAGGTGGTCGTTCGCGGACCGATGATTATCGATGGGTATGACAATAACCCCGAAGCCAATCGCGCCGCCTTTTCGAATGGCTGGTTTCGAACCGGAGACCAAGGATATTTTGATAGCGACGGCTACTTGTTTCTGACCGGGCGTCTCAAGGAGATGATCAATCGGGGCGGCCAAAAGATCACGCCGAACGAGGTTGACGACGCGTTGCTCGCGCATCCCGACGTACAGGCCGCAGCAGCATTTCCGGTTCCGCATTCGACCTTGGGTGAGGAAATTGCCGCCGCCGTCGTCCTTGAATTGGGCGCCGATTTGAGCGAGGAGACGCTGTCCCAGTTCTTACGCGACCGTTTGACAGCTTTCAAAGTCCCGCGTCGCCTGCTTTTTGTCGATGAAATTTCCAAGGGCCCAACCGGCAAGGTGCAACGTCACAAACTCGCCGCAGCATTCGGTCTCGAGAGTGCCGCAAATCCAGAACGGAGCCGTGGATCATCGGATCCGCAGGTGCCGACGGCCCTGGAAAGCAAATTGCTGGATATTTGGGCTAAGTCCTTGGACATTAAGTCCCTTGGACTTCACGATAATTTTTTTCTGCTTGGCGGCGATTCACTCCAGGCCGTCGATTTATTTATGCATATCAAGGAGGCGCTTGGTCACCGGCTGCCGCGCGCCATTCTGTTCGAGGCCGGCACCGTCGCCGAAATGGCAAAACGCATCACGGCGGATTTGCCGTCGCAATGCCTCGTGCCGATCCAACCCGAAGGTGAGCGGCCGCCGTTCTTTTGTGTCCACGACCAGAATGGCCATGTTCTGAATTTTCGCGACCTTGCCCGGCATCTCGGCACCAAGCAGCCGTTTTACGGGATCCAAGCGGTTGGATTGGACGGCAAGAGCATGCCATTCACGCGGATGGATGACATGGTCGAGCAATATGTCCGGGATATCCGGAAGATACAGCCGGTGGGGCCATATTACATTGGCGGCTACTCCTTTGGAGGAAGGGTCGCCTATGCCATGGCGCAACAGCTGCGTGCGGAGGGGGAAACCGTAGCGTTGCTGGCATTGCTCGACACGTACTACCTCGACGGTCGAAAATTTGCCGGAATTCGCCATTGGCTGAACCGGCATCGCGATCGGATCGCGAAACTCCGTCTGCTGGAAATACCGTCTTATTTTGCATCTCGGATCCGGGCCCTGGCCGAGATCGTTGAATCAGTACACCGGTCCAACTTGCTGCCGGCAGCGTGGCGATTTTTCGAATGCCGGAATCGACCTGTACCGCGGTTTTTGTGGCATCTCGCGGCGGCAAACGACGCGATCAGGCGAAGCGACTGCCCGCAGCCATACGATGGCGACGCCGTACTGTTCAAGGCGGAATTGCCCGCCCTAAAACATTCCGATATTCACGATGGTTGGCACAAACTCATCAAAGGCCCGTTGGAGATCCGGCCGGTTCCGGGTCAGCATTTCGATTTCATCATGGAACCGCATGTACATACGCTTGCCGCAGAATTATCCACTTGTCTGAGCCGAGTGCAGGACCGTCATACTCCGCAAGCAAAGAAGCGCGCCGCCGCTGGCTGAAGACTTCTTTAAAGGGCATAATTGTCCGTTTACAGTGCCAAATCGGCGCCTTTCCGCGCTATATCGGAAGACGAGGCCGCAGCCGCCTTTGCCCGACTCGGTTGAATCATTGACTTCTTAGGGATATGCCCTAGGTTCAGCCGTGATGCGTTACATTTGTTTTGTGTTACCTAGATAACCGGTACGCCGATTTGCTTAGTTATCCCCTGACAATGTGAGCGCGACACCGACCGCGCCGTCATATTGTGTGAGACGCGGAATTCAGACATCTGTTAGAGGAAATTGTAATGGCTACTGGTACTGTAAAATGGTTCAACCCCGCCAAGGGCTTCGGATTCATCGAGCCGGAAGACGGATCGAACGATGCTTTCGTTCATATTTCGGCCGTCGAGCGCGCCGGACTGAGTTCTTTGAACGAAGGGCAGAAGGTCTCCTATGAGCTTCAGCCGGGACAAAACGGCAAATCTTCCGCCGAGAACCTGTCCGTAATCGAATAACCAAGCAAGGCGCCGCCCCCGTCATCTATCGGGGGCGGCTGCCGCTGGCTGCCGGCGACGTCACCGTCGACGATCGCTTGGCCAATCGAAGGAACCGGATGCGCCGAATAGCAGGCGTTCCTTCGATCGCTAAAAAATACACCGAATACAAATTTTATGGCGGGATGTGCTCAAGCATAACTGACCCTGCGCGCAAGCGTGTGTGGCGGGATCGACATGAGCGCAAGCAGTGTCCCAAACCAAAAACAGAGGATCACCATCGTGTCGAAGTCAGCAAGATCGAGGGCCGAAGCGCAGTTTGCCGCAACCCAGAAGAAGGACGACAAGATCCTGCAGGAGAAGGAAGAAGCACGGCAAAAGGAAGCCGACCAAACGGCCCGCTTGCGGGCCCTCCGGCTGGCAAAGGAAGCCGCTGACAGGGAAGCGGCGGATTAATGAGGCGGCCGGAGACTAAATAGCGGCCAATTCAACGATGGCCGCCTGACGATCGCCGCTTGTTGTGTACTCAGCCCTGACACGCGCCGACTACGCGCGCTCATACGCCGATAGTTACCGCTTAAGAACCGGCAGCCGGAAGTTCAGGCACTCCGGCTGTTGCGTCGTACCCACCGTTGGGCGTTTGCTTCAATTCGCTCAGGATTGCCGCAAGCGCTTCAATCTTGGGCGAGCCCGCACCTTTGCGCCAAATGAGAACCGTCCGCGCGAGATCCTCTCCCCGAGGTAGCGTGTGAACGGAGAGACGCTTGCTCTCGGGAAAGGTGCTGAGCACGCTTCGCGGAAGCATGGCCGCCCCCATTCCCGCAACGACGCAGCCAAGCATCGCGTGATAGGAACCGAGTTCGATCGTTCGTTCCGGAACCTCGCGACGGTTGGCATACCACTTCTCCAGCAGTTTACGGTGCGGGCAGCCGTGCTCGAACACGATGATTGTCTTGGGCGCGCCGCCTTTCTTTCCGATCGGCGGATGATCGGCGACGGTTACGATCACAGGCTCTTCCTCAAACGCAACAATCTCGTCGAATTGCGCTTCCGCGGCCAACTCGGCGACAAAGGCCGCGTCGAGTTCACCCGCAATGATGGCGGCGGCCAATTGAGTCGGATTGCCGGTGCGGAGCTCGAGCGTAACCTGCGGATGGCGCCGGCTGTATTCGCTCAAGACTGCCGGCAATCGTACCGCAGCGGTACTTTCCAGCGATCCCAGGCGGAACACGCCGCGCGGCTGGGCGTCCTGAACCGCTGATTGTGCTTCTTCCGCCAATGCCAGCAGCCGATCGGCATAGTCGAGCAGAATCTGCCCCGCGGGCGCCAAGTGCAAGCGTTTGCCTTCACGAATGAAGAGCGGAACCTCAAGATCGTCCTCGAGTTGCCGGATGCGAGTGGTGACGTTGGACTGCACGCGATGCAGCCGCTGAGCGGCGCGCGTCACGCCACCTTCACGCACCACCGCGGAAAAAATCCGCAAATCGGACAAATCCATTCATCTCTCCCAGAGAATGAAATCATCATAATTATTCATTTTTTATCACCATTGGCAATTGATATGAATTCACCGGCGGCGAGAGGCCGACGAGCCAGCCTCCAACCTCAAAGCCCGTCGAATGAACACCACAGCGACTATTGGAGAAGCGCTATGTCCCCTGAACAGAAGACACTCGTACAAGAAACCTGGCGTCATGTTGTCCCGATCGCCGATACCGCGGCGTCCTTATTTTACGAACGCCTGTTCGAGGTCGACCCGAAAATCCGCGACTTGTTCGAGGGAGTCGATCTTGCAGGCCAAGGCGCGAAACTGACCCAAGCCATCAACATGGTCGTCGGCGCACTGGACCGGCTGGACGACCTTTCGCCGGTCGTGGCGGCGCTTGGCCGGCGGCACGCGGGCTACGGCGTGACCGATGCGCACTACGATACAGTCGGCGCTGCGTTGATATGGACCCTGGAAAAAGGGCTGGGCGATTTGTGGTCGGAAGACGCGAAATCGGCGTGGTTGGCAGCGTACACGGTACTCGCCGGCATCATGAAGTCTGCCGCCGCGGATATCGACGACACCCGAACCGCTCGGCACGCCAGCAGCATGACCGCGTGAAAATCCGCCCTCATCGCCGCCCGGACCCGTCATCACCCGGGCATTCCTGAATTCTCAATCGCGAGGAAATTATCATGACAAAAGCGTATTGGATCGTCCGTGTCTCCGTGAAGGACCCGAACCGGTATCCGGAATATCTCGCCGCCGCCCGCCCGGCGTTCGAAAAATTCGAGGCCACGTTCATCGTGCGTGGCGGCAGCGCCGATACCCTGGAGGGCACGTCCCGCGAGCGGAATGTCGTCGTCGAATTCAAGGACCATGCGACAGCGCTCGCGTGCTACCGAAGCCCGGAATATCGAGCCGCGAAGGCAATTCGCCAAGCGGTCGCCGACGCCGATTTCATCATCGTCGAAGGGGTCGCCGCATAGGCGGGCCGGCGTTAGTCCGCCGCCTCGTCCTTGAGTCGCAGCTCGGCAAGGATTTCCTCGGTATGCTCACCTAGCATCGGCGCCGGCCGCCGGACCGAGCCCGGCGTGTCGGACAGCTTGATCGGCGTGCCCAGCGTGCGATGCCGGCCGGCCGCCGGGTGGTCGACTTCGACCACCATCTCGCGCGCCATAACATGGGGGTCGTGGAACACCTCGTCATGGTATTGCACCGGTCCCGCCGGAACACCGACCGCGTCGAGTTTTTCGAACCACTCCTGCGACGTGCCGGTGCTGAAACGCTCCTGCAACAACGCCACCAGCGCCTTGTTGTTGGCGACCCGGTCGGCCTTGGTCAGGAAGCGCGGGTCTTCGATCAGCGGCATGCAGTCGAGCACTTCGCAGGCCTTGATCCAGAGGTTCTGCTGCGAGGCGCCGAGCACCATCCAGCCATCCTTGGTCTTGAACACTTGATAGGGGGAGCTGCCGCGATGCTGCTGGCCCAGCTTGGGCGGCCGTTCGTCGGTCGCGAAGTAATAGGCCGCCTCGTAAACGCATTTGGAAATCGCGGATTCGAATAGCGACACATCCACCTGCTGGCCTTTGCCCGTTTGTTCGCGCGAGGCGAGCGCGGTCAGCACGCCAACCGCCGCGAACATGCCGCCGCTGGTGTCGGAAATCGGAATCGGCAGTCGGTGCGGCGGTCCATCCTCGTCACCGCAAATCGACATCAAGCCGGACATCGCCTGGGCGATAAGGTCGAAGCCGCCGCGCGGCCCGTAGGGTCCGGTCTGGCCGAAGCCCGAGACCGAGCAATAAACCAGCCGCGGGTTGAGCTTGCTGAGCACGTCATAGCCGAGCCCGAGCCGCCCTGCGACGCCGGGCCGGTAGTTCTCGATGAAGACATCCGCTTCCAAGGCGAGCTTCTTGCATATCACCAGATCGCCCGGATCCTTGAGATCTAGCTCGATGCTCCGCTTATTGCGGTTCCACAACATGAAGGGTGCGCTCTCGCCGTTGACAAAAGGCGGCGTCTTGCGCAGCACGTCGCCATCGCCCTTGCGTTCCACCTTGATCACATCGGCCCCCTGATCGGCCAGCAGCATCGCGCAATAGGGGCCGGAAAGATTTGAGGTGAGGTCGACAACCTTGAGATGGGAGAGAGCGCCAGCCATGGGAAATTCCTTTCGCGATCGTGGCGGGAAAAACGATAATCGATCTCAATGATAGACCAAGCCTGACACCGTCGCGAGTGGCCCGAACCCAACAGCCGCCGCCATGCGATACTGGCTACTCTTTTGTCACCGCTGTCAGGTTCATCGTCAGCAAGGCGCCCGGCTTGGGCAGTCCGGTCACCGCAACCGCGGTTTGGGCCGGCCCACATGAATGGCGGACGCTAAACCCAAAATAATCAACATGAGTGCACCGCACCGGACCGAGTTCCTCAAAATTACCGGCCGAAGTCGTATAACACCGCAGCGTTGTCGGCGAGAATCGCGTTACGCGCCCGCCCATCCGGCACCCATTCCAGCAAGGCATCCAAATCGTCCGCCTCTTCCGGCTTTTCATCCGGTCCATGATGATGGGGATGCGGCCAGTTGGCGCCCCAGACCAGCCGGTCCGGCCGCGCCGCCACCAGTGCCCGGACCCGGTCACCGACATCCGCATACCGGGGCGGCCCGTCGACGGAACTAAGGTAGGGCGCCGAAATCTTGACCCAGCAGCGCCCGGTCTCCAGGAATCGCAGCAGTCCCTGGAAGCCCGGATCGTTGACGCCGGTCGCCGGTGGAATGCGACCAATGTGATCGATCACGATGTCGACCGGCAGCTTCTCCAACAGCGGCAAGGCCGCCGGCAGCCAGTCGCCGTCGTCCTGCACTTGCAGATGCCAGCCGAACGGCGCGACCTTTCGGGCCATCGTGTCGGCGTCGTCGAGGGTGAAATCGTCGACCAGAAGAAAAAACCGCAAGCCCCGAATGCCCGCCGCGTGCAGCGCCTTGAACTCGTCGTCGCCCGCATCCTTTCGGGTCACCGCGACGCCCCGGGCACGCGCCGGACCGAGCTGCGCCATGGCGTCCAGGGTACAGCGGTTGTCGCTGCCATAGAGAGACGGCTGCACGATGACGCAGCGCTCGAAGCCCAAGCGGTTCAGCATCGCCTGATACGCGTCGACCGATGCGCCGAAATCGGGCTCCCGACCCGGTATCGGCGGATATTTATCCCGCGCGCCGTAGATATGCGAATGTGTCTCGCAGGCTTTCGGCGGCATCACCAGGCGCGGTTTACGGCCGTCGCCGGTTACCATGTAGCCATGGGTTTTCGTCGTCATGGTTCGGTGTGCTCCTTCGGCGGTTGACCCATGATACGGGCATAACGATCGATATAGCGCGGCCAGACTTCCGGATTGAGCAGACGCGGCGGACGGCGGCCCTCGAAGATCGTGACCCATTGGGCCGCCGCGCCGTGCGATACTCGGAGCCGGCTCTCGACGGTCATGCCGGCATTATGCGGCGTGGTCAGCACATTGGGAAAGGCCAGCAGGAGATGATCGGCCGGCGGCGGCTCGACTTCCCAAACATCCAGGCCGGCGCCGGCGATCCCGCCCCGTTGCAACACCGCCGCCAAGGCTTTTTCGTCATGGATGCCGCCACGCGCTACCGTGACGAAATAGGCGTTCGGTTTCATCAGCGCGAATTCGCGGGCGCCGAACAGGCCGCGCGTATGGTCGGTGAGCGGCAGCGCCGCGACGACGAAATCCGCTTGCCGCAGCATGGCGTCGAACTCAACCGGCTCCGCACCGTGCGCCCTGATGTCCGCGTCGCCCATGCGCGGGTGATGGGTGATCACGCGCATGCCGAAAGCGCCGCCGCAAATCTCCGCAAGCCGCTGGCCGACGGCGCCGAACCCGGCAACACCAAGCACCTTGCCGTCGATCTCGTGTCCGCCAAAGTCGCTGCTCGACCAGTCGGCATCACCATGCATCGCCATATGCGCCTGCATTATCTTCTTGGACAGGCAGAGCATCATGCCAAGCGCATGTTGCGCGACCGCCGTCGCATGCAGCCCCGCCTGATTGACCACCAGTACGCCGGCCGCCGTGCAATCCGCCACATTCACCGCATCGTATCCCGACCCCGGCGTCGAGACGGCAAGCAGGTTGGAGCACCGCGCGATCAGGGCCTGGTCCGCGCCATAGCCCTGCTGCACGGCGACCTGGCTATTTGCCTGGAGTTGATAGCCTTGCGCAACAGCCATGACCCGGTCGATGTCGCCTTCATCCATCTCGTATTCCAAACGGGTCAGGGCGACCCCGCCCGACCGCAGCGTCTCCGCATAGACGCCCGCATTCGAAAGATCCCGGAAATAGAACACCTGTTTTTTTTCCGCCATTATGGACATCCGCACATGGCGCCATGGCCGATCACTGGGCGATCGCCGGCAATTTCAGGACAAGAAATTGGCATTTCGAAGTTCATATTGGCCGATAATTGGGTCGGGATTTGGAGGTCTCGGAACGCCCGCCGGTGTGAAGACGTGAAGAGCACCCTACACCGGACACCGGCGAGAGGGTAAGATCAACCTGTATCCTTTGGCCAGACATCGTCTGGCCGCTTTCGCGAGATAACGCCGATGGCGAGAAATTTCTCTTGGCGCGGCAGCGCGGGCACCGCGATTCCCGCACCCCGCCCGGGCCAGGTTTGTTGAGCACAACCGAACACGGCGCCCCGCCGGCCCGGCGGGTCCGGCCGCTCGACCTGTTTCGCGACGGCAATTACCGGCGGCTCTGGGTCACCGGCGGGTTCGTCGGAGTGATTCGCTGGCTCGAATTGCTCGCCATTAGCGTCTTTGTCCTGGAAGTGACCGGATCGGTCTTCCAGACCGCGTTGATGTCCTTCTTCCGCTTCCTGCCGATGATCCTGCTGGGCGCGGTCATCGGCGCCATCGGCGAACGGGTCAACCGGCGCCGATTCATGCTGGGCGCGCTGTGCGCCTTGACCTGCACCACCTTCCTGTTGGGCATGCTGGCGATGACCGGCCAGGTCGCAGTGTGGCACGTCGCGATCGGTGCCTTTCTCGGTGGGGCGATGCACACGTCGGAATTCCCGGTGCGCCGCGCCATGTTGGGGGAAATCGCCGGCCCGGGACGCGCCGGCCCCGCGCTCGCCCTCGATTCGGTGACCAACAATGGCACCCGCCTGCTCGGCCCGATCGGCGGCGGCGTGCTGTACGATCAGGTCGGCTTGCACGGCGCGTATTTTCTCTGCGCCTTGTTGTACGGCATCGGCTTCCTGTTGACCTATCGCGTGCGCTATCAGTCTGCCGCGCAATCGGCCGCGCATGTGCATTACCTTACCAATTTGGTCGAAGGGGTGCGCTTCGTGTTCCGGAGCCGCGGGCTGGTCGGCGCGCTCTTGGTCACGGTCATCGTCAATATGTTCGCGGTGCCCTTCAGCGCCATGATCCCGGTGATCGGCAAGAATGAGCTGCAGCTCAGCGCATCGCTGATCGGGGTGCTGGCCTCTTCCGAGGGCCTCGGAGCACTGATCGGCGCCGTGACGGTCACCTGGCTGCAACCGGCCAATTTTACCCGTACCTATCTGATCGGCTCGTTCATATTTCTGCTTGGCGTCGGTCTCTTCGCAGGCGCCAATAGCTTCGCGATCGCGATTGCCGTGTTGCTGGTTGCGGGACTCGGCCATGCCGGATTCTCGACGACGCAATCGGCCATCATGTTCGCCGCGGCGACACCCGAGATGCGGTCCCGGGTGCTCGGCGTGCTCGCCACCTGCATCGGCGGCGGCCCCATCGGCGTCCTGCATCTCGGCCTGCTGGCGGACCATCTCGGCGCGCCCGTCGGCATCGCGATCATGGTTGCCGAAGGCGTGCTGCTGCTGCTTATCACCGCGCTGATCTGGCCGGAGTTGTTCCGCGGCACCGTGATCCGGACGGTCAGCGAGCCCACAGCAAAATAAGGATGCCGGCCACGATCAGCACCATGCCGGCGAGTTCCCACCGGGTCGACCGTTCCTTGAAGATCAAATAGGAGGCCAACAAGGTGAACACCAGTTCAATCTGCCCCAGGGTTTTCACATAGGCCGCATTTTCCAGCGTCATCGCGACAAACCAACACATCGACCCGAGAACGCTGGAGAGACCGATCAGCGCAGCAAAGCGCAAATGCCGGACGATCCGAACCAGTTCGGCGCGGTCGCGCAGCAGGAAATAAACCAGCATCAGGACGGTCTGCAATCCGAGCACCCAGACCAGCGTGTAGGTTGCGGCCAGAACGACGCTGTCCGACCCAAGCGACAGGCTGGCGGCGCGGATCGCCACCGACGCGATGGCGAAGCCCGCGCCGGAGGCCAGGCCGATCATCGCCTCGCGGCTGACCCACCCGGTCAGGAATCCGCGCAAACTCGCCCGTCCATAGACCACCGAAATCGTCATCACGCCGATCATGCTGATGAGGATGGCGGCGAATCCGGCGATGCTCATCGCCTCACCAAACAACACCAGGCCGAACAGGGCGGTTTGGATCGCTTCCGTCTTGGTGTAGGTGGTGCCGACCGCAAAATTGCGGAAGGAAAAAAGATAGAGCAACAGAAAGGTGCCCATGACCTGACCGAGCGCGGCGCACATCGCATACAACACGAACGGGCCATCCGGTGCCGGCGCAGCAGCCTCCCCCGCATGCAAAAGAGCGAACAGGAAGAGAACCGCCAGCGGCAGCCCGAAGGCGAAGCGTATAAATGTTACCGAACTCGTCTTGAGGTCGGATTTCAGCTTTTTCTGCAGGGCAGACCGGATGGTCTGCAGGATCACGGCGGCAATCGTGATCGGAACCCAGGCTTCGACCAGCGGGATCATCGGAGTTTCTTTCGCGTGATGATGTCAGCCGAGGTCGGACATGACCTTGGAAATTTCATCGACCATGGAGACACCGTCGCGGTCCAGAAAGACGGTTCCGTCGCGCAGGACGATAGGGGCCGTCACCAACGCCTGGCCAAGGCAGGGACCGCTGACGCAATTGCCATCCTCCAGCCCGAACTGCGCGCCGTGAACGCCGCAATAGAGGTAGCGGCCGTCGTCATCCATGAATTCCCCGGGCTCAAAATCGAGCCGCGACAGTGCGTGCGGGCACAGATTGACGTAGCCGTAGACGCGATCGCCGCGCCGCGCGACCAGCAGGCGCTGCGCCAATTGCGGACCTTCCACGGCGAAGCCGCGGGCGTCGCCGTCCGGAATTGCGTCGATCGAACACAATGCCAACATCGTCGAAATCTGTCCGCCGCCCGCGGTTGTCGAGCCTTAGCCGTTCTTGTGCTTGGTATTGAAATAGTTGGTCGGCGAGATTTCCGCCACGACGCCGAAGGGCGACCGGAACTTGATCGGCAGAACGCCCGGCGCCGACAGGATTTCGCAACCCATCTCGGTGAGCTTCTGATGCGAACCTTCGAGATCGTCCACCTCGACGCCGAAATGATGAATGCAGGGGCCGGGGCCTGAGAGACCGGCTTCCGGCGAATCCTCACTCTCGTATTCGACGATCGCGAGATCGAAATTCCCGTCGGTCAAGTGACAGGACGTGTGGTCACGCACCTTGGATTGCTTGAGTTCCTCGAACCCGAAGATCTCCTTGTAAAAGGTCTTGGCCTTTTCGATATCGGGAACTTTCACGGCGATATGGTAAATCTTGGACATGGCTTGACCTTTCTCTCGATGGTTGCGATACGCCACCGATCATTGAATTGGCAGGAAATTGCGGTCTCATTTATAGCCAGCGTTTCGCCGCAACACCAGCAGCGCCGGATATCGGCGCCTGACGCCGGATCCGCCGGTCGTCCATCTGCTCAGATTGCCAGCGCAGCGGCGCCGACCCTATAATTGCCCCGTTTCGACCATCAGATCTACAGCCTAGGCGAAACGGCGGCCGGTCAGGCACTCCCGTAAGGATGCTAGTGTGGCCAGCCCTCCCGGCTTTCTCCGGAGGAAACGGACAATGACGTTGGAAATCAATCGACTGAGTGAGGCGCTCGGCGCAGAAGTGATCGGCATAGACTTCAGCAAGCCGCTCGATGACGCGACGGCGCTGGCCCTCAATGACGCGTTCCTGGAGCATCACCTGCTCTGTCTTCGCTCCGTACCGCTGAAACCGGCGGATTTCGCCCGGATCAGCCGCCATTTCGGCGAACCGCAGCTGCAGCTCCTGCGCAAGCGCCGGCACGGCGAGGTGCCGGAAGTCTCGGTCCTCGAGTCCACCTACAAGAAGCCGGAAGACAAGCCGAACGATCTGAAAATTAAACGGCTCACCGGATGGCACACCGACGATTCCTATTTCGCGGCGCCGGCCAAGGCGACCATGCTCCAGTCGCTGGAAATCCCCGAAACCGGCGGCGAGACCAAGTTCTGTAACCTCCGAGCCGCCTACGAGGATTTGCCGGAAGACAGGAAAAAGGCGTTGGATGGGCTCAACGCGGTGCACAGCTATGACACGTTCCGCTCTCCGGCGCGCGCGGCGAAACGTATGAAGGTTGAAGAGGACGAAACACCGGACGTGGTGCATCCGCTGATCCGCACCCATGAGGATACCGGCAAGAAGGCGATCTACCTCAACGCCAACCGGACCGACCATATCGTCGGCATGCCGCGCGCCGAGAGCGACGCGCTGCTCGACGAGTTGCACGACCACATGACTCAACCGAAGTACCAGTACCATCACAAATGGCGGGTCGGGGACCTTCTGGTCTGGGACAACCGCTGCCTGGTCCATTCTGTGAATATGGATTTTCCGGTCGGCCAGAAACGCCTGCATCAGCGCATCTTGCTGTCTGGCACCGCACCGATCTAGGCGCCGGCCGCCACGACAATAGGGGGAAGCAATTCATGAGTATAGAAATCAGACGCCTTGGCGAGATGGCGGGTGCGGAGATTCTGGGCTTAGATTTGAACCATCCGTTGGACAGCGAGACAGTCGACACCATCAATCAGGCGTTTCTCGACCATCATGTCGTGTGTATCCGCGATCAGGACATCTCGATCGAGCGGTATCTCGAAGTCGCCGCCGTGTTCGGCGAGGTACAGGCGCAAAAGATCCCGCAATTCGCGCATCCCGAAACCGACCTGATTTCGGTTCTCTCGCCCAGCGTAAATCGCGAATCGGACGATCCCGGCAGTAAGCTGATCGTCCGCGGCACGTTCTGGCATACCGACCATTCCTATCACCGGGTCCCGGTCAAGGCGACGCTGCTGCACGCGATCACCGTGCCGTCCAAGGGCGGCGACACGCGGTTCATCAACATGCACGCGGCCTATGAAGCGCTGCCCGATACCATGAAGCAACAAATCGACGGATTGCGCGGCGTTCATTGCCTGACCGGACGGCGCAATTTCACCGGCCGGAAGCGGCGGACCGACGACGAGGTCGACGGGCCGACCGCCGCGCACCCGCTCGTGCGCACCCATGACGACACCGGCCGCAAGGCGATCTACATGAATCCCAACCGGATGAACGGTATCGAAGGCTGGAGCGACGCCGACAGCGACGCGTTGCTCGATGCGTTGAACGACCATTGTTTCGACGAGCGCTTCGAATACCGCCATCGATGGAAGCCGCACGACATGCTGATTTGGGACAACCGGTGCCTGATGCATGCGGCGAGTGACGACTATCACGAACCGCGCCGCATGCACCGGGCCCTGCTGCGCGGTACCGCACCGCATTAATTGGCGTACCCGCCTGACCGGACGGCTCAAACAACACTCACAGGAAGGCCGCAAAAATGACCAAGCAGATTGATGCGCCGGCGCTGAAAAAGATGCTGAACGACGGCGCCGAATTGGCGCTGCTCGACGTGCGCGAGGACGGACAGTTCGGCGAAGGCCACCTGTTGTTCGCCATGCCGATGCCGTACAGCCATCTCGAAGCGCGGCTGGACGCGCAATTGCCGCGGCGTACCACTCGAACGGTTCTGGTCGACGGCGGCGACGGCGTCGCCGACCGCGCGGCGACGCGCATGACAAAACTCGGCTACAGCGATGTCGCCGTTCTGGCCGGGGGCGTCGAAAGCTGGGCCGCGGCCGGCTATGAAATTTTCAAGGGCGTCAATGTGCCGTGCAAGGCCTTCGGCGAAGTGGTGGAACACGCCGCGCACACGCCGTCGATCAGCGCCGATGAACTGAACGCCATGCTCGAGGGCAAGGAAAATCTGGTGGTCGTCGACGGGCGTACGCCGGAAGAATTCAACCGCATGAATATTCCGCAGGGGATCAGCGTCCCCAATGCGGAAATGGTCTATCGCATCCATGACATCGCGCCATCGCCGGACACCACCGTGGTGGTGAATTGCGCCGGCCGCACGCGCAGCATTATCGGCGCACAAACGCTGATCAACGCGGGCATCCCGAACAAGGTGGTGGCGTTGCGCGCCGGCACGATGGGCTGGACGCTGGCCGGCCACACGCTGGAACACGGCAACACGCGCCGCTTCCCCGAGGTGTCGACGGATGGGTTCAAGACCGCAAAAGCCACGGCGGAAAAAATGGCCGCGACATACGGCGTGAATCGGATCGACCGGGCAGCGCTGGATGCATGGCGCGCCGATGACAGCCGCAGCCTCTACGTGCTCGACGTGCGCGGTAAGGAGGAATACGAGGCCGGGCACCTGCCCGGCGCGGTGCACGCCCCCGGCGGTCAGCTGGTGCAGGCGACCGACGCCTGGGTCGCGGCCCGCGGCGCCCGCATCGTGCTGACCGACGACAATGAAATCCGCGCCATCACCACCGCCCATTGGCTGGTGCAAATGGGCTGGGAAGCCTGCGTGCTGCAAGGCGGCATCGGCACGGACGGAACGGAGACCGGCATGCCGAAGCGCCGCGTCCTCGGCATCGAGGACAACCCGCCGGAGACGATCACCCCGGCCGATCTGGCCAAAGCGCTGGAGCAAGGCGATGCGGTGGCGGTGCATGTGGATATATCCATGAACTATCGCGAGCGGCATATTCCCGGTGCAATTTGGGCGATCCGGCCCCGGCTCGACGCGCTCGTCGCGAAGCTGCCGGCCGGCAAACGCGCGGTGCTGTATTCGGAGCACGAGACGCGGGCGCGCCTCGCCGCGATCGATCTGCGGGAATTCACCGACGCGCCGGTCGCAATCCTGGCGGGCGGCTTCGAAGCCTGGACCGCGCAAGGTCTGCCCGCCGAATCGTCACCCGGTACACCGCCGGATTCCGAGTGCATCGACTACCTGTATTTCGTGCACGACCGGCATCTCGGTAATGAACAGGCGATGCGGGATTACCTCAGCTGGGAGGAGGCATTGCCGGCACAGATCGAGGCCGACGGCGACGCAAAATTCACCATCATCGCCCCCTGAACCAGGACACCCGAATGACGCTTTCGATCACGCCCCTGACCGACACCATCGGCGCCGAGCTTTCCGGCGTCGATCTGGCCGGCGATCTCAATCCCGATACACGGCAATCGATCTATCAGGCCTGGGTCGACAACATCGTCCTGGTGATTCGCGACCAGGACCTGACGCCCGCGCAGTTCGTCGCGTCCGCCGCCATATTCGGCCCCATCAAGCAGCAGAATCTGGACAGTTTCGCGGTGCCCGAGTTCCCCGAAATCAACGTCGTCTCCAGCGAAGACCGCAATACCGACGGCACGTTGTATATGCGCGGCGTCAGCTGGCACTCGGATCATTCCTATACGGAGACGCCGCCCAAGGCGACGATCCTCTACGGCATCGATATCCCGAGCCGCGGCGGCGATACCCAGTTCTGCAACATGCGAGCCGCCTATGAAGAATTGCCCGAAGCAGAGCGGGCGCGACTGGACGGGTTGGAAGTCGTGCATGTCTATGAGAGCAGCCGCAGCCCGCGCCGCATGATCGGCCGCAGCGAGGCCGAGGCGGATCGATATCCGGGCGACACCGTGCATCCGTTGATCCGGACCAACCCGGACACCGGCCGCAAGGCGATCTACCACAACCCGGTCCGTGCCGAGCGCGTGCTCGATCTGGACCCCGAAGACAGCGCCGCCGTGCTGGACGGTCTGGTCGCGTATGCGACGCAGGAGAAATTCCAGTACCGCCATAAATGGCGCAAGGGCGATTACGTGATCTGGGACAACCGCTGCGCCATGCATCAGGCGAATCGCGACTATCCGGCGGATGAACGCCGCTATCTTCATCGCCTGATGATCGAAGGCGAAAGGCCGGTATCGACGCCATGACCCCGACCGTCACGCCACTGGCGCCGAAGATCGGCGCGGAAATCTCCGGCATCGACCTGACGCAGTCCCTGGATCGCGACACCGCAGGTCTGCTAACTCAGGCCTTTAT
>CAYYBI010000318.1:0-10456 GCA_964469835.1 uncultured Rhodospirillaceae bacterium | reverse complement strand
ATTTGGCCGAGGCCGCACCGGCGGTTGGCAGTCCGGCGCCGGATTTTACGGGGACCGACAGCACCGGGAAGAGCCACCGTCTGAGCGCCCTGCGGGGCAAGATCGTGGTCCTGGAATGGACCAATCACGATTGCCCGTTCGTCGGTAAGCACTACCGCTCCAGCAACATGCAGCGCACCCAGAAGGAAGTGACGAATGGGGGCGCGGTCTGGCTTTCGGTGATATCCTCGGCGCCGGGTCTCCAGGGCCATGTGACCGGGCCGGAGGCGGACGCGCTGACCCGCAGCCGGCGCGCCTATCCGTCCGCCGTCCTGCTCGATCCGAAGGGTGATATCGGCCAGCTCTATCGGGCGGTGGTAACGCCGCATATCTTTATTGTCGATAAGGACGGCACGCTTGCCTATCAAGGGGCAATCGACGACATCGCATCGTGGGACGAAGCCGATATTCCGAAGGCAACCAACTACGTCCGTGAAGTGATGTCCCAGTTGAAAGCAGGATTGCCGGTCAAGCCGGGCGTGACGCGTCCGTATGGCTGCAGCGTAAAATACGGTTCTTGACTGCCCGGTCGGCGCGTTGCGCTAGCCTTTCGATAGGCTTTGCGCCTGTGCGCCGAACCGGTGATGCAAGTCCGCGATGACACCGTCGATCGGTTCCACGTCGGCGTATTTCATGTCCATGTCGAACAGGTTGGCGCGGTGCGCCATCGCGCTGCGGTCGCCGCAGGCCTCCTCCACGACAGTGACCCGGAAATTATGCGAAAACGCGTCGGCGACCGCGCTGCGTACGCAGCCGCTGGTCGAGACGCCGCACACCACCACCGTGTCCACGCCGTCATAGCGCAGGAAAGATTCCAGCGGCGTTTCGAAAAACGGCGACGGCTTGTTCTTTTCGATGATGATGTCGCGGTCGGCGGGCGCGTAGGCCTCGGGCCATTGGTCGGCTTTGGGATCGCCGGTGTATTGGAATTCGTCGGCGGTGCCCAATTTCAGATTCCAGATGCCGCGCCGAGTCGGGTGTGCCCGGTCGTCGCGCCGGCTGTAGTAGATCGGCAGCGATAGGGCGCGAAACGTCTCGGTCAGCCGGGTCAGCGCGGCGATCAGGGCCGGGTCTTCTGCGCCGCACAGCTTGTACGCCGGGTCGACGAACATGTGGGTGGTGTCGACGTTGAGCAGCGCCGGCCGCGCGCCGAGACCGATCTTGTTGCCGAAGGAGGCCTTGCGATACGTGGCCAATTCTTCGGCGGGCAGGTAGTCGGCCCATTTGGCGATCTTGTCCACGGCTGCCTCCCTTGAGATTGATTGACGGCGCGGCCGTTGCCCGGTCGTGCGTTAGGTCGATTTGCCGGCGACGGCCAAGCCAAACATGGCGAGAAGTTTGGTCTTGCGGTCGGTGATCGGCGCGTCGTCGTTATCTTCTTCGTCCTCGGTCAGTTCTTGCAGTGCCTCGAGTTCGGCTTCGCTATCGGGCGCGAGCAGGGACTTTAGTGTCATCCCGGTGATCTCCGCATTTGCCGTGTTGAGGTCCGCGATGATGTGTCCGTATCGCCGTCCCCATCCCGTCTTCGGCAAGTAGCGCAGGTCGGTGATATCCAGGTCGAGTTCGAGGTCGCGTTTCAGATCGCTGAGTGTGGCCAGATCGAGGTCGCGCGAAACCAGCCAGTCTCCGTTCTCATCCTTGGTGATGTAGTGCGCCTGTTGCAGGCGTTCCTGGGCAATGGTGACCGCGTCCGGCGCGGCCGGCGCGGCGCGCACCAATTGCCGCACGTTGAGTCCCTTTCCGGTGCGGCTGACGACGAGCAGCGCGTTGAGTATCGCCAGCGCTGCCGCCAGCAACCGGGCGGCGGGCATATTCTCCTGCCGGACGCGGCGCATGCCCGCCCGCCATTCCGGCATCGCCGCCGTCATCTCGGCGCCCAGCAGGACGACGATCCAGGCGAGGTACATCCAGACCAGCAGGATCGGGATCGCCGCCAAGGCGCCATAGAGGGTTTCGTAGGTCGGGAAACTCTTGATATAGAGTCCAAATCCTTTTTTCAGCAGCTCGAAAAGCAGCCCGGCCGCGATGCCGCCCATCAGGGCATCCCGCCGGCGCACGGGAAAATAGGGCATGACGAGAAACAGGATCGAAAATCCCAGGATCTGCAACACCAATGGCAAGTAGCCGGCAAGCTGGGTCAGCGGACCGGTAATCTGTTCGACGCCCGATGCCTGGGCCGCCGCGAAGAGGTAGCTGGACAGCGAGAGGCTGGCACCGAAAAACATCGGCGACAGGGTCAGGACCGCCCAATAGACCAGCAGCCGGCCGACCAGACGCCGCGACTCTTGGACGCGCCAGATCGCATTGAACGTGCCGTTGATCGAAGACAACAGCATCACCGCGGTGACGCCGAGAAACACCACGCCGACCGCGGTAAGCTGCCCGGTTTTTTGCGTGAACCTGTCGATGTGACCGGAAACCGCGGTGCCGATACCCGGCACGAAGTTTTCGAAGACGAAGGACTGTAATGCGCCGCGCGTTTCTTGAAACGCCGGGAATGCGGCGAAGATCGCGAAGCTGATCGCGATCAACGGCACCATTGCCAGCAATGACGTGTACGTCAGCGCGGCGGCGCGTTCCGTGCATCGGTCCGCGACGAAGCGCTGAAAAACATATCTCAGGAACCGGCGGCCGGATCGTAAGCCGGACAGCGAATTGCGCCAGCGAAGAGGCGACTTTGATTGAGGCGTATTCTGATTCATGGTGGAACTACTATAGCGCAGGGATTAAGGAGCGGTGAATTGCCAAATCCTGAGGTTGATCGGAAACAGCCGGATAAAAATTACCGGCCGGCACCGCGCCTGCGGCATAGTGCGGGATTGGTGGTGTTGCTCGTGTTCCTGGGATATTTCGGCGTTTGGCGCGGTTGCGAGTTGGTGGCGCTTCATTTCGGGATCGCCTGGGTGATCGCGGCGGCGGTCCTTGGACTTCTGGGTATGCTGGTCGTCGCGGTGGTCGGCGTCGCGGTGATCCGCGCGATGCGCCAAATGGAAGATATTCCGCCGCCCGAACAGGAAGGCGACACCGCCCGGAAATAGCGGCTGGATGGGCGATCGCGGCATTGATCGGCCGGGCAACTTGTATAAGATGACGCGCACTTTCGCCGGATTTGTTCGAGGGGTATAGATGGCTGAAGCTCAAGCGCTGATGACAGGTAAACGCGGTCTCATCATGGGGGTTGCGAACGACCGGTCGATTGCCTGGGGGATTGCGCAAAAGCTCGCCGAGCACGGTGCGGAGCTTGCCTTCTCGTATCAGGCCGAGCAGCTTGAGCGCCGTGTGCGGCCGCTTGCGGAATCGGTCGGCTCCGACATGGTCCTGAAGTGCGACGCAGGCGAAGATGCGAGCATCGACGCGCTGTTCGAGCAAATCGGCGACAAGTGGGGATCGATTGATTTCATTGTGCATGCGATCGCCTTTTCCGACCGCACCGAGCTCACCGGTAAATACGTGAATACGACGCGGGCGAATTTTCAACTTACCCTGGACGTGTCGTGCTACACGCTGACCGCCGTCTGCCAACGCGCGATGAAAATGATGAATAAGGGCGGCAGCATCATCACCCTGACCTATTACGGCGCGGAGCGCGTCATGCCGCATTACAATGTGATGGGCGTTGCCAAGGCGGCGTTGGAAGCGAGCGTCCGGTACCTGTCGGTTGACCTCGGCGGGCAGGATATCCGGGTGAATGCGATCTCCGCCGGACCGATCAAGACGCTTGCGGCGTCGGGCATCGGCGATTTCCGATACATCTTGAAATGGAACGAGCTGAACTCGCCGCTCAAACGGAATGTTACGCTGGAGCAAGTCGGCAACGCGGGGCTTTACCTGCTCTCCGATCTCAGCCGAGGCGTGACCGGCGAGGTCCATCACGTGGATTCCGGCTATCACACGGTTGGCATGGTTTCTGTCGACGCTGCCGAGGAAGTCGGAAAACTCATCGACGGCCTGAAGACCTGAGCCGCGAGGCCGGCTGCCATGTCTCATAACAGTTTTGGCCACCTCTTCCGCTTCACGACCTGGGGCGAAAGCCATGGTCCGGCGATCGGCTGCGTGGTCGATGGCGTGCCGCCGGGGCTCGCCTTGGCGGAGACCGATTTGCAGCAATGGCTCGACCGCCGCCGGCCGGGACAATCCCGCTACACGACCCAGCGCAAGGAACCGGATCAGATAAAGATTCTTTCCGGCGTCTTCGAGGGACAAACTACCGGCACGTCGATCGGCATGATCATCGAGAATATGGATCAGCGGTCGCGCGACTATGGCGACATCAAGGATAAATTCCGTCCGGCCCATGCCGACTATACGTATTGGAAGAAATACGGCATCCGCGATTACCGCGGCGGCGGGCGGTCGTCGGCGCGGGAAACGGCGATGCGCGTTGCCGCCGGGGGCATCGCCCGCAAGGTGCTGGGCGAGGGGATCGGCATTCGCGGCGCCCTGGTGCAGATGGGGCCGCATACGGTCAATCGCGACAATTGGGACTGGGAAGAAGTCGATAACAACCCGTTCTTCTGCCCCGACGCCAAGACTGCGGCCAAATGGGCCAAATACCTAGACGCTCTGCGCAAGGATGGGTCTTCCGCCGGGGCGGTGATTGAGGTGGTGGCGTCCGGCGTGCCCGCCGGGTGGGGCGCTCCGGTCTATGGCAAGCTTGATGCCGATCTGGCCGCGGCGTTGATGAGCATCAACGCGGTGAAGGGCGTGGAGATCGGCGCCGGCATGGGCGCGGCGGCGCTGCGCGGCGAGGAAAACGCCGATGAAATGGCGATGAACAATGACGGCACCGTGCGATTCCTGTCCAATGCGGCCGGCGGCATTCTCGGCGGCATTTCGTCAGGTCAGGACGTGGTGGCGCGGTTTGCCGTGAAGCCGACCAGTTCGATCCTGAAGCCGCGCCGGACGGTGACGGTGGATGGCAAAGAGACCGAGATCGTCACCAAGGGGCGGCACGACCCCTGCGTCGGCATTCGCGGCGTGCCCGTGGGCGAGGCGATGGTGGCCTGCGTGCTCGCCGATCACATGCTGCGCCACCGCGCGCAGTGCGGGTGAGGTCGACGGGCCGCACGTTCCGAATTGCCGATCGTTTCAGCGGCGATGAACTTTGCATCGTCGGATTTTGTGCTGATCGCAATTCGGCGAATTTCTGAGTGATTAAAAAACAATCACTAATTAGTTTCGATTAAATTTTAGTCATGTGCACATTGTCTGTTCAAGGCAGCCTCTTGTTTGACTGATTTGATAATTTCTAAAACATTGAATTAAAACAACCATTCATAATTTCCGAAATTGGCACGCATGTTGCGGTGCAGCATGTTCGGGCAAGTAATCGGCAATCCTGCCGGCATTGCACCGAAGCAATAGGGAGATCGATGGATGGTAGCGTTTTGCGACCCTTTTGATCCGCGGAATAAATTCGCGAGTGGATGTTCTTGTGGCGCACACGATAGTCAGGCCGAGCACGATGCGGAACTCGATGCGCAATCGCCGGCGCGGGCGGACCCGGTTGATCCTGTCGCGTCGGATGTGGACACGCTGACGGCGCGTTGCGTGGAGACCGCCGTGTTGCAAAGCATTTTCGGCGGCGACGCCGGCCGCCGGAATTTCCTCCGCGCCGTCGGCGCGAGTACGGCGCTTGCAGCGGTATCGCAGGTCTTTCCCTTGGATGCCGCCAAAGCGCTGGCTGCGGAGGCCAAGGGCAAGCTGGAAAAAACAAAGCTCGATGTGGGTTTCGTGCCGATTACCTGCGCGACGCCGATCATTATGGCGCATCCGATGGGATTTTACGCCAAGCACGGCCTTGACGTCTCGGTGATCAAAACCGCCGGCTGGGCGGTCGCGAGAGATAAGTCGCTCTCCGGCGAGTACGACGCCGCGCATATGCTGACGCCGATGCCGCTGGCAATATCCATGGGCGCGGGATCGACCGCGAGCCCCTGGACGATGCCGGCTGTCGAGAATATCAATGGCCAGGCAATTACATTGGCGATGAAACATAAGGACAAGCGCGATCCGAAACAGTGGAAGGGCATGCGTTTTGCGGTGCCTTTCGACTATTCGATGCACAATTTCCTGCTTCGATATTACGTCGCCGAGCATGGGTTGGACCCGGACAAGGACATCCAAATCCGCGTCTTGCCACCGCCGGAAATGGTAGCGAATCTGCGCGCGGGCAATGTTGATGGCTATCTAGCGCCGGATCCGTTCAATCAACGTGCCGTCTATGACGGTGTCGGCTTCATTCATCTGCTGACCAAGGAAATCTGGCTGAACCACCCGTGTTGTGCATTTGCGGCGAGCAAGAAGTTCGTCACAGAGATGCCGAATACATTCATCGCACTCTACAAATCGGTTATCGAGGCGACGCAATATGCCAACAAACCGGTCAATCGCAAGGAAGTTGCGAAGGCGATTTCGCCGAAGAATTATCTAAACCAGCCGGTGACGGTGGTCGAGCAGGTGTTGACGGGAACCTATGCGGACGGCCTCGGCAACATCCAAAAAGAACCCGACCGAATTGGGTTCGACCCCTTCCCATGGCATTCCATGGCCGTATGGATCATGACCCAGATGAAGCGCTGGGGTTATATCAAGGGGGACGTGAACTATAAGGCCATCGCCGAAGAGGTTTATTTGGCGACCCGCGCGCGCGAGGTCATGGCCGAAATGGGAATCGCCGCGCCGGAGTCCACTTATACCAAGCATACGATCATGGGCCGGACCTTCGATCCCGATCAGGCGGATGCATACGCCAAGAGTTTTGCGATCGGGAGATCGGCATGAAATTAGGCGTGCCGGTGCGCGCCGCTATTTTGTCCGGGGCGCTGTTTCTGATCTTTGTTTCCGTATGGCAACTCGCCGTGTCCGGCGGTGCGACAAGCACCGTCGGCATGGACCCAGAATACGCCAAGTTGATGGGGCAGACGGCCAAGGGTGCGTCGGCGGTGCCGGGGCCGAGTGCGATTGCGATTGAACTTTGGCGGCACCTTGCCGACCCCTTCTATGATGCGGGTCCCAATGACAAGGGTATCGGCATCCAAATGGGCTATTCGCTGCTGCGGGTATTGCTCGGGTTTTCAATTGCCGCCGTTGTCGCCATTCCGTTGGGGTTTGTTATCGGCATGTCGCCGCTTGCCTATCGGGCGTTGGATCCATTCATACAAATCCTGAAACCGATCTCGCCACTCGCCTGGATGCCTCTTGCGCTCTACACGATCAAAGATTCGTCGGCGTCCTCGATATTCGTGATCTTTGTCTGTTCACTCTGGCCGATGCTCGTAAATACGGCCTTCGGTGTCGCTTCTGTTCGGATCGAATGGCTGAACGTCGCGAAGACGCTGGAAGCCGGGCGGATGCGCACCGCATTGCGCGTCATCCTGCCCGCGGCGGCGCCTACCATTATGACCGGAATGCGAATTTCGATTGGCATTGCGTGGCTTGTCATCGTCGCCGCGGAGATGCTCGTCGGCGGCACGGGCATCGGTTACTTCGTTTGGAACGAGTGGAATAACCTCAGCATCACCAACATCATCGTCGCCATATTGTTCATCGGCGTCTTCGGCCTGGTGCTCGACCAGATCCTGGCCCAATTGACGCGGATGGTGACCTATGTGGATTAGCCGGAGGCCGGAATGTCAGAAAAACGATCCTTGATCAGCATAGAAGCCCTTTCGAAACATTACCCTACGCCTGACGGGACGGGTGAAACCGCGGTATTCGACGATATCTGGCTCCGTATCGAGGAGGGCGAGTTCGTTTGCGTCATCGGCCATTCGGGCTGCGGCAAGACGACGTTGCTCAATATCCTGGCTGGCCTCGAGTCCGCCTCGTCAGGTGGAATCATTCTCGGCGGGTCCGAAATTACGGGTCCCAGCCTCGATCGAGCCGTAATTTTCCAAAGCCATGCGCTCATGCCGTGGATGACGGTTCTCGGCAACGTGGCCTTCGCGGTTCGCTCGAAATGGCCGGCGCTCGACAAGGCCAGTCTGTATGCCCATTGCCGCAAATATCTTGATTTGGTTCATCTTGGCGAGAATCAGGACAAGCGGCCCGCACAGCTTTCCGGCGGTATGCGTCAGCGCGTCGGCATTGCCAGGGCATTCGCAATTCAGCCAAAGATGATGCTGATGGACGAGCCGTTCAGTGCGCTCGATGCCCTGACGCGCGGCACACTGCAAGACGAGTTGCTCTCAATCTGCGCGGAGACGAAACAGACATCGTTCATGATCACGCACGATATCGATGAGGCGATTTTTCTTGCCGACAAAATTGTTCTGATGACGAACGGTCCGCACGCAAAAATTGCCGAAATTGTCAAGAATCCGCTGCCGCGCACGCGCAAGCGCGAAAACATGCACCGCCACCCGCACTACTATCCGCTGCGGAATCACTTGCTCGACTTTCTTGTGAGTCGCTCAAAAGCATTCGATGAAACGATCGCTGTGGGCGGCTACGACCCCAGAAATCCGCCGATTGTCGAGCCGGGGCAGGCACCTCGCACGGTGCCTTCGCCTACGTCAGCGGAAGAAATCGTCGCGACCGGACAGTTTGAACGGGCCGCGGTATAGCGAAACCTCAGAATTGTGGAGACAAAAACCATGACACGCGAAGACCTAGCGTCGACCATTCTCGACCATCTTGCCGAAAAGAAAATCTCGCTCAAAACCCTTGCCGAGGCCGGCGGTCTGTCACCGGTCTTTACCACCGCGGCCGTGATGGGCCAGATGGCGTTGCCGAAAGATGCGGCGACGAAAATCGCCAACTTTCTCGATATGCCGGAAGCGCTGGCGCTTGCAAAGATTCCATCGCGCGGATCGCTTGGCATGAGGGTGCCGACGGATCCGCTGATCTATCGCTTTTACGAAATCACACAGGTTTACGGGACGACGCTGAAGGCATTGATCGAAGACGAATTCGGTGACGGCATCATGAGCGCGATCGACTTCGACATGCAGGTCGACCGCGTTCCGGACCCCAAGGGTGATCGCGTCAAGGTGACGATGAGCGGTAAGTTTTTGCCCTTCAAAAAATACTGACGGCTCGGCAGCCTAATTCTGCTCTAGGTGTTCTTCGAAGCGTGTGCCGTGCGCATGAGGGCGTCGGATATGACGCCGGCGCCATGATCATCGGTTCGGAGAAACAATTGCGCGGGTAACCCTTACGAGCGGTTCGACATCGGCGGGTCATGGCGCGATAATTCGGTCATGAATAAAATGGGCATCGTTGTCGCTTGGCTGGCGCTCGCGATATCGGTCGTCGTCGTAATCGGGACGCTCGCCCTTTCGGACCGGTTGGCCGAGCTGGAAACTGGCCAAATACCGGGGCCTGCCGGCGCGTCGGCCCTGCCGGGTGAAATCGGCAAACTTTCCGAACGAATCGCGGCATTGGAGACACGGCAGGCGCCGGCCGCCGCCGATTTGTCGCCGCTTAAGGCGAAAATCGATACGTTTTCCGTGCGTCTATCGGATTTGGAGGGACGGCGGCAACCGGGTGTCGTCGATCTGTCGCCGTTGAAGGCGGATATCAGCAAACTTTCGGGCCGGCTGGGTGCACTGGAGCGCCAGCCGGCGGCGGCACCAGTCCGACCGCCGCAAGTAAAGGCGCGGTTGGATAAGCTTTCCGAGCGATTGGCGGCGTTGGAAGAGCGTCGGACGCCGGTTGCCGACGGGTCGTCGTCGCTGGAGGTGGAAATCCGCAATCTCTCGGACCGGCTGGATACCCTGGAACGGCGGCCGCCGGCCAAAGCGGTCTTCCCGATGCCGCTGGTGGCTGAAATGAGCAGGCTTTCCGACCGATTGGCCGCCTTGGAGCGCCGACCGACTGACGTTTTCGATCCGTCCCAGATTAAGGCGGATATTGGCAAACTCGGCACGCGATTGGCGGCATTGGAGCGGCGCGCGCCGAAGTCCTTCGACCCGTCGCCGCTCAAGGCCGATATTGGCAAAATTCTCGATCAACAGGCGAAATTCGAAAAAATTTGGTCCGAATGGCCGCCACCGCGGAAAAAACCGGCAATCCTCGGGCAGGTATTTTTTGCCACCGGCCGGAGCGATCTTCGTGAGTCGGAGAAGGAAAAAATCAGGGCCTGGTCTCAATCGATCAAGTCTTCGGGGAAGCGATTGACGGTGATTGGATTTGCGGACCGGGTCGGGTCGCCGGAGTTCAATCGCGGTCTGTCCTTGCAACGGGCGGCCGCCGTCCGGAATTTCTTCGTTGCACGGGGTGTCGAGCAAACTACCGTAAGTTCTATCGTGGGCTTGGGGGAAGACAGTCTTCCGATCAGGACCGAAGACGGGATTGCCGAACCGCAAAACCGGACGGTTCAGATATACGTTTATGAATAATGCCGGTCGGATAGACTTCAGTCGATCTAGTCTCGCAACCCGCACACCATAGGGACGGCGAAAAATGGCGCCAC
>CAYYBI010000317.1:0-12916 GCA_964469835.1 uncultured Rhodospirillaceae bacterium | reverse complement strand
CCCGTTCGACGTTGAGGATTTTACCGCGCAGCGGCAGGATCGCCTGAAACCGCCGTTCGCGTGCTTGCTTGGCGGAGCCGCCCGCCGAATCGCCCTCGACAATGAACAACTCGCATTCGCTGGGGTCGCGCGACTGGCAATCCGCCAGTTTGCCCGGCAGGTTGGCGACGTCGAGCGCGCCCTTGCGGCGGGTCAATTCGCGCGCCTTGCGCGCCGCTTCGCGCGCCGCTGCTGCTTCGTAGACTTTCTGGACGATCCGTTTCGCCTCGCTCGGATTTTCCTCAAACCACTGGCTGAGCCGCTCGTTGACGATCGATTCGACCGATGGCCGGACTTCCGACGACACCAGCTTGTCTTTCGTCTGACTTGAAAATTTCGGGTCCGGCACTTTGACCGACAGGATGCAGGTCAGTCCTTCGCGTGCGTCGTCGCCGGTCACTGTGACCTTCTCGCGGCGCGCGATGCCGGAACTGGTCGCATAACTGTTGACTTGGCGGGTCAGGGCCGCGCGGAAGGCGGCGAGATGGGTGCCGCCGTCACGCTGCGGAATGTTGTTGGTGAAGCACAGCACCGATTCGTGATAGCTGTCGTTCCATTGCATCGAAACGTCCACAACGATGTCGTCCTTTTCGCCGTGTATGTTGATGGGCGGATCGATCAACGCGGATTTCGACCGGTCGAGATATTTGACGAAGGCCTCGATTCCGCCTTCGTAGTGCAGGTCGGTGACCTTCGGTTCGGGCAGCCGCGCGTCGGTCAACACGATATGAATGCCGGAATTCAAAAACGCCAACTCGCGAAGCCTGTGCTCGAGGGTCGCAAAATCGAATTCGGTACCGGTGAAGGTCAAATCCGACGGGGTGAAGGTGACACCGGTGCCGGTCTTGCCATCGCTGTCGCCGATGACCACGAGTGGCGATTCCGCCACGCCGTGTCGAAACCGCATGAAATGGGTCTTGCCTTCGCGCGAAATCGTTAATTCGAGCACCGCGGACAAGGCGTTGACGACCGACACGCCGACACCGTGCAGACCACCCGAAACCTTGTAGGAATTCTGGTCAAATTTACCGCCCGCGTGCAGCTGGGTCATGATGACCTCGGCCGCGGAGACGCCTTCTTCCTCGATGACGTCAACCGGAATGCCGCGGCCATTGTCGGTCACTGTTACCGAGCCGTCGCCGTTGAGTGTCACTCCGATGTAATCGCAATAGCCGCCCATCGCTTCATCGATCGCGTTGTCGACCACTTCGAACACCATATGGTGCAGGCCCGACCCGTCGTCGGTGTCGCCGATATACATGCCGGGGCGCTTGCGAACGGCGTCGAGGCCGCGCAGCACCTTGATGGAATCGGCGCCGTATTCCTCGGGCAGGTTTGCGGCGGTATCGCTCATCGGCTTTTTCTCGGTCTGTTGGGGCGTGGGTTAGGGGGCACGCGGTGGCGTTAAGCTGGGATCGTGTTCTGCGTCGCGAATGACGCCATCGGAAACCGCAAGAAATTGCGCCGTACCGGCAAGTGATTGGAATATCGCGTCGTCCGTGCCGGTGAGCCAGGCTTGCCCGCCCAGACTCAGGATTTCCGTGAACAACGCTTCGCGGCGCTCAATGTCGAGATGGGCGGCGACTTCGTCAAGCAGCAGCAGGGGCGCGCGATTCCGCTCTGCGGTTTCGAGACGCGCATTGGCGAGGACGATCGCGATCAGCAAGGCTTTTTGCTCGCCGGTCGAGCATTGATCGGCGGGCATGCCGTTGCCGAGATGATGCATGGTGAAATCGCTGCGGTGCGGCCCGATGGCCGCCCCGCCGGTGACGGCGTCCCGGCTGCGGCTCTCCTGCAGCCCGTGTTGCAACTTGTCCTCCGCGGCGAGTGCGGGTCCGTCGTCGAGCCAGCTCTCCACGGTCCCTGTCAGGGTCAGACGCGCGCCGGGAAACGGTCCCAGCGGCTGTTCGCAGAGGCCGGCCAGCCGGGCCGTCATTTCCCGCCGCGCGGCGGCGATGGCGACGCCCCGCTCGGCCAATGTGCGTTCCAGCGTGTCCAGCCAGGCACGGTCGCCGATACCGCCCTGCAGCAACCGGGCGCGTTCCCGAAGCGCGTGGTCATAGGCGGAAATCCGGCCCGCATGTTTCGGATCGATACCGAAGACCAGCCGGTCGAGAAAGCGCCGCCGGCCCGCGGCACCTTCGATGAACAAACGGTCCATTTGCGGCGTAAGCCAGACGGCGCTCACATAATCGCTGAGTGCGGTCTGGCCGCGTGCCGCGGCATCGTTAATACGGACGGCCCGGCGGCGGCTCTCCTGTGGGTTATATCCGGTGCCAATGTCGACGGCGCCATCTGGAGTTTCGATCGTTGCTGCCACCGCCCAGCCCTGCGATCCGGCCTGTGTCTTGGGGGCCTCGCGTCGGGCAAGGTCGTTAAGGCGCGCCCGACGCAGCCCGCGTCCCGGCGCAAGCAGGGACAGGGCTTCCAGCAGGTTGGTTTTGCCGGCGCCGTTCGGCCCGGTCAGCACGACAGGCCCCAACGCGGGATCGATCCGCGCCTGGGCGTAACACCGGAAATTGGTAAGCCTCAACCGCGATACCCAAAGGGTCGCCGACATGGTTGGACTCGGTCGTTCGGCAGCAGCCAGAATCGCGCGTTCTCCCGTCCGAGGTTAGACCCGCATCGGCATGAGCACGTAAAGGGCGGTCGGGTCGTTGGTGTCGCGGATCAGAGTCGGTGACGCCGCATCGGCCATTTCGAAATTGGCGTTTTCACCCTCTATTTGGTTTGCGATATCAAGCAAGTAACGGGCGTTAAAGCCGATTTCGATCGCTTCCTGCTGATAGTCCACCTCGATTTCTTCGATCGCCGTGCCGCTTTCGGGGCTGGAGGCAGTCAACGTCACGTTGCCGTCGGCGACACTCAATTTCACCGCGCGGGACTTTTCCGTCGAGATCGTCGCGACCCGGTCTACCGCCGCGGCGAAATCCCGGCAATCGACAGCGAGCGACTTGTCGTTACCGACGGGAATGACCCGGTCGTAATCCGGGAAAGTGCCGTCGATCAGTTTCGACGTAACCGTCACGTTATCGAAGCCAAAACGGATTTTTGCGTCCGAGAGCGCGACATTCACATCCTCGTCGCTTTCTTCGATCATCTTGTGCAGTTCGCTGACCGTCTTGCGCGGCACAATGACGCCCGGCATGCCGGCCGCGCCATCGGGCAGCGGCATTTCGACCCGCGCCAGGCGATGGCCGTCGGTCGCCACGGCGCGCAGCGCTTCGCCGTCGCCGTCATCGGCCATGTGAAAATAAATGCCGTTGAGGTAGTAGCGCGTTTCTTCGGTTGAAATCGCGAAGCGGGTGCGATCGATTAGCCGGCGCAATTCCGACGCCGGCAGCGTGAATTCGTGCGGCATGTCGCCGCTGGCCATCTGCGGAAACTCGCCGGTCGGCAGCGTTTGCAACGTGAAGCGGGAACGGCCCGCCCGAAGCCGCAATTGATTGCCCTCCCCGGTCGCATCGATCTCGATCTGTGCGCCGTCCGGCAGCTTGCGGACGATGTCATACAGCGTGTGCGCCGGCGCCGTGGTCGCGCCTTCCGTCTCGACGGCGCAGTCGACGGACTCGATGATCGCCAAATCCATGTCCGTCGCGGTCAGCGCCAGCCGTCCGCCGGCAGCTTCGAGAAGGACATTGGATAGGATCGGGATCGTATTGCGCCGCTCGACCACGCTCTGAACATGGTTAAGCGACCGGAGGAGCGCAGCGCGTTCAATGGTAAGTTTCATATTGTTTTGCGTCTCATTGCAGGTCTGGCGACGGTGATTTCTATCGCGCGGGTGCCGGATCGAATCGGTCCGTTAGACATCGTTGACATGTCTTGAAATTCGATGCGTTAGCGGAGGGAGAATATACCACACGCTTGTCTAGACCGCATCTCTTTTGGTCCGAAATTAGCGCGTGAACGCGAGGATTAACTCTTTGATGTAAATGAGTAAGTTGTCACGCATTCGCGGCGGCTCGGGAATGTTTCTCGGGTCGTGCCAGATCAGCCTTCAAGCATGCGGCGCAACAGCTCCACATCCTCCGCAAAACTCAGGTCGGCCGCGCGCAATTCTTCGATCTTGCGCACCGCGTGCATGACGGTGGTGTGGTCGCGGCCGCCGAACTGCCGGCCGATTTCCGGCAACGAGCGCGTGGTTAATTGTTTAGCCAAATACATCGCCACTTGACGGGGCCGGGCAACGGCGCGGGCGCGCCGGGACGAATGCATTTCCGAGAAGCGAATCTTGAAATGCGCGGCGACCTGTTTCTGAATTTCCTCGATGGTGACGCGCCGTTCGTTGGGCCGAAGAACGTCGTGCAGCGCCTGCTGCGCAAATTCCACCGTGATCGGTTGATGAACGAACGAGGAGTGATGCTTCAACTTGTTCAGGGCGCCTTCGAGTTCGCGGCCGTTCGAGACAATCTTATGGGCGAGGAACTCGATGACTTTTTGCGGCACTTCAACGTCGAGCTGTTCCGCCTTGGCCTGCAGAATTCCCAGTCGCAATTCGTAGGTGGTGGGGTGGATATCGGCGACCAGCCCCCAACCGAGCCGGGATTTCATGCGCTCCTCGATGCCGTCCAGGTCGTTGGGCGATTTGTCGGCGGACACGACGATCTGGTGGTTTTGATCGACCAGCGCGTTGAAGGTGTGGAAAAACTCGTCCTGCGTGCTTTCCTTGCCGGCAATGAACTGGATGTCGTCGATCATCAGCACATCCACGGAACGGAACTGTTCCTTGAATGCGACGGTGTCCTTGTATCGCAGCGCGCGAATGAATTGGTACATGAATTTTTCGGCGGAGAGGTAGATGACCCGCCGATCCGGCCGCGTCTCGCGGATGTGCCAGGCGATCGCATGCATGAGGTGCGTTTTGCCAAGCCCGACCCCACCATACAGGAACAACGGGTTGAAGGGCACGGCATGCGATTCGGCAACCCGCCGGGCGGCGGCGAACGCCAGTTCGTTGGGCTTTCCAACGATGAAATTCTCGAATGTCAGGCGGGCATCAAGCGGGGCGCCGACATTTTCGGCGGCTTGCCCGTTACCGCCGGCTACGCCATCGGTGCTCGAAGACTGCGGGCGGCGGTTGCCGCCGGCCGCATCACGCGATTGCTCGAGGATGATTTTGACCTGCGAAACCTCCGGATTTTCAGCTTTCCAGAGATGCAGCAAGCGCGCGCAATACTCCGAATCGATCCAGTCGCGCATGAAGCGAGTCGGAACCGACAGACTCACCACACCATCCGAATAGTCGCAAAATGTAAGCGGCCGTAACCAACTGCGAAACGCCGCTTCGCCGTACTCAGCGCGTAACCGTCCCCGAACCCGTGCCCAATGCACCGACAACGATTCATTCATCGCCTCGTATACCCCCTCAATTACTGTGGTCACAGACCGATCGCCCGGCTTCCCCTGCAAACCACCAACCCCCAACGGACGCGCATAACGTCGCGTTCCGCAAAACCTGTCCCGGGACCGGATGCAAAATCCATCCGTCTCCCCTTGTCTCTATCGTAGGAAAACCGATGCCGAGCCACTCTATGGGTACAAAAAGCACATCTCGCCACGGCCATTCGGCCGGACGACGCAACGCCGATTTTCCGCGCCGAGCAGCTATCGGCGCAAACCCACAGATTAAACCGTTGCCTTGCCGCGCCCAAAATCACTCACGATGATCGCTTATGGTGCGATTTTACCGTAGCGCGAAACGCCGCATGACAATTCAGTTCAGCTTGGCTGTACTTGGCACAGTTCTCCCTAGCAACCAATGACAGCCAACTTACCGACGCCCCTAACGCGGTTCAACGGATTTCAGGGTGATCTTTTTGCGAAATGCGTAAATAAATTTGTTGACAATCTTGGACCCGAATACCGGCGTGGTTAACGTCCTGGCACGTGTCAAAAAAGCAAAGACCGCGCTGTTGCAGCGCGGTCCCGGTTGGATGCTCCAGCAGCCATGACCAGCATGGCATTGAGAAGTTTGTTTTATTGCAATGCTTTGATGCGTGCCGACAGCCGCGACAGGCTGCGTGCCACCGTGTTCCGGTGCATCACACCTTTGTTGACGCTCCGGTGCAATTCGGGCATCGCGACCTTGAACGCAGCGGCGGCCGTCGCCTTGTCGCCCGCGGTGATCGCTTCCTCAACCTTGCGCAAGTAGGTACGAATCCGGCTTTTGCGCGCCCGGTTCATGATAGTCCGGCGTTCCGTTTGCCGGATCCGTTTGCGAGCGCTTTTTGAATGTGCCATGGGTTCAGTCCTTGATTCGAGCACTTGAAATCTACAGCGGCAACGCGCGCTTATATCGGCCCACCACGCAGCCGTCAAGCACGGCTTTGGCCGTGTATCCTTAGGGATAAAGCGAATCGCCGCCGCCGGCGACTCGGGATCAAAATGCCGGCACGCGCTACCGGTTCTTGAAGTCCGGTTTGCGTTTTTCGGTGAAGGCGGCCATCCCTTCGGACTGGTCCTCGGTCGCGAAGAGCGAATGAAACAACCGTCTTTCGAATCGGATGCCCTCGGCCAGCGTGGATTCATAGGCCCGGTTTACCGATTCCTTCGCCATAAAGACCGACGGGCGGGACAATTTGGCGATTTTGGTCGCAGTTTTCAGGGCGTCTTCGATCAGCTCTCCGGCCGCGACGACTCGGCTGACAAGGCCGCTGCGTTCGGCCTCGGCGGCGTCCATCATGCGGCCGGTAAGGCACATTTCCATTGCCTTCGACTTGCCGACGAACCGGGTAAGCCGTTGGGTGCCACCGGCGCCCGGGATAACGCCGAGGTTGATCTCGGGCTGGCCGAAATTCGCGGTGTCGGCGGCAATGATGAAATCGCACATCATGGCGAGTTCGCACCCGCCGCCGAGCGCGTAGCCGGCAACCGCGGCGATGATCGGTTTGCGGCAGTCGGCGACCCGTTCCCAGCCATCGGTGATGAACCCGCCGAGGTAGCAATCCATATAAGTCTTGGGCTGCATTTCCTTGATGTCGGCGCCCGCGGCGAAGGCCTTCTCCGACCCGGTCAGCACGATCGCGCCGATATCGTCGTCGGCCTCCATCGCGTCAAGCGCCCGGCCGAGTTCGCGGATGAGCGGCGTGCACAACGCATTGAGCGCCTGCGGTCGGTTCAGGGTAATCAGGCCGACGGGCCCGTGGGTCTCCACCAGAATATGTTCATAAGCCATCAGTTCAGTATTCCCGTTTGCAGAGGTTTTCGGAAACCGGCGCCTGGCCGGCGTTTGTCGCGTCGGGCGTTCCTCCGTCGGAACTAGGGCTTGCGGGCGCCCTTTGTCTTCTTCGCGGGTGACAAGGTGAAGCGTACGGTGAGCGCGCCGTCCTTGCCTTTGTAATTGAGCGTGAGCACCTCGCCTTCGCGGTGATAGCGCCCTTTGCCGGCCCGGGTCCAGCCGAGTTGCGGCAGGGTGCGGCCATAGAATTGCGCGACTCGGGCGCGCGTTACATCGCCGGCGGCATAGCCTTCGACAATGCGGCCCGACGGGGTGTCGAATACCACGCCGGCGTCCTTCGCCACGGACAGACCCCGCATGACCGGCAGATCGCCGAATCCTTCGAGAAAGGCTTCGGCCGCGGCGGTCCGACCGACCACCATGTCGGTCCCGGTACCCGTCATGATCAGTGCGCCGAGCAGCAGCGCGGCTATCGTGAGTCCATGTCTCATGCCCTGCCTACTGTGGTCACCTCTGATGTTTTCCGCAATAGAAAGTGGACCGGCCGCTTTGCGCGATGCGCCGGATGATGCCGTCGCAGGCGCGATTGGCGCCGCCCGGCTCCGCGCCGAAGGCACAGGCCTCGCCTTCGCGGCCATAGACCCGCCATTGATGCTGGAAATAGCCGAGCTCGCCATCGGCCTGGACATAATCCCGCAGGCTGGAGCCGCCGGCCGCGATGGCGTCGGTAAGCACGTCTTTGATCGCCGTGACCAGGCGTTCGGACCGCTGGCCGGCAATGGTGTGTGCACTGCGGCGCGGCGACAACGCCGCCCGGAACAGCGCTTCGCAGACATAGATGTTGCCGAGTCCCGCCACCGTCTTCTGGTCCAGCAGTGCCGCCTTGATCGGCGTATGCCGACCGGCCAGCGCGGCGCGCAAGGAAGCGGCGGAAAAATCGTCGGAGAGCGGCTCCGGCCCGAGATTTCGAAGCATCCTGTGGTCCGACAGCGCCGCCGTCGAGGTCAGGTCGACCATGCCGAAGCGGCGCGGGTCGCAGAAGCGGATGGTCCAATCGTCATCGGTAACAAACTCGACATGGTCATGCGGGCCTGCCGGCGGCGGCGATCCCTCATGCAGGGTCATCCGTCCCGACATGCCGAGATGGACGATCAACACCGAGTCGTCGTCCATCGTGGCCAGCAGGAACTTGGCTCGGCGGTTCATCGCCACGACCCGGCGGCCGCGCAGCCGTTCGACAAAACCTTCGGGAATCGGAAAACGCAGGTCGGGCCGCCGTTGTACGACGTCCTTCAGGATACGGCCTTCCAGCCGCGGCCGCAGGCCCCGGCATACCGTTTCGACTTCTGGCAGCTCCGGCATCGCGCCTCTTCTAGCAAACCCGCGACGGCTGCGCTATCGTCGCCGCCATGGTGGACACACAGACACCGGGTAGGACGCCCGGCATCCCGGCCGACACGCAAACCGATCTGGATGAGACCGATTTCGGGTTCCGTGCGGTGTCGGCCGCCGAGAAGTCCGGCTTGGTGCGCGGCGTTTTTGACAGCGTCGCCGGCCGCTATGACCTGATGAACGACCTTATGTCCGGCGGCGCGCACCGGCTCTGGAAGGCCGCGCTGATCGACTGGCTGCGCCCGCGCCCGGGAATGTACCTGATCGACGTGGCGGGCGGTACCGGCGACGTGGCTTTCCGGTTCCGCGCCGCGTCCGGTGGCCGCGTCACGGTATGCGACATCAACGAAGCGATGGTTCGGGTCGGCCGCGACCGCGCGATCGACTGCGGCCTGCCCTGCGATGTCGATTGGGTGGTCGGCGACGCGGAAGCGCTGCCGCTGGCCGATGCCGCCGCCGACGCCTATACCATCGCGTTCGGCTTGCGCAACGTGACTCAGATCGACCGGGCGCTGGCCGAGGCGCGGCGGGTGCTCAAACCGGGCGGCCGGTTCCTGTGCCTGGAATTCAGCCATGTCTCGCTTCCCTGGCTGCAATCGCTGTACGACCGCTATTCGTTTTCCGTTCTGCCGGCGCTTGGCGCGATGGTCGCGGGCGACCGGGATGCTTACCGTTATCTCGCCGAAAGCATCCGCCGGTTCCCGAACCAGGACGACCTGCTCGACCGGATCGGCGCGGCCGGGCTGGAGCGGGGGTGCTACCGCAATCTGAGCGGCGGCATCGCGGCGCTGCATTCGGCCTGGCGGATCTGAGGCGGCGCGGCCGCACGCCATGTTTTCAGAGTTCAAGAACCTTCTCAGATTGTGGCGCATCGCGCGCATCCTGGCCCGGCACGCGGCGCTTTTCCCGCTCGAAGAAGCCGGCGTTGCGCCGGTCCTGGTCGTTTGGCTCAAGCGGCTCCTGCCGGCGCGGAAGGCCACCGGCCGCCCCGGCGAGCGGCTCGCCGCCGCGTTGATCGCGCTCGGTCCCAGTTTCATCAAGCTCGGCCAATCGCTCGCCGTGCGGTCGGATTTGATCGGTGAGGAAATTGCCGACGACCTTGCCGCGTTGCAGGCGCGCATGCCGCCCTTCCCGGCTGCACAGGCCGTCCAAACGATCGAGGACGGCCTGGGTGCGCCGATCGACACCCTTTTCAGCGAGTTCGAGACCGAGCCGGTCGCCGCCGCATCGATCGCGCAGGTGCATTTCGCGCGTACCATGGAGGGCGACGCGGTCGCGGTGAAGGTGCTGCGGCCCGGCATCGAAGAACGCTTCCAGGAAGACTTGGCGTTGTTCTTCTGGCTCGCGCGCCGCATCGAGGCGGTCCAGCCGAAGCTGCGCCGGTTCCATCCGGTGGCGGTGGTCCAGACTTTTGCCGAGACGGTTGCCAATGAGCTCGATCTGCGCATGGAGGCTGCTGCCGCGGCTGAATTCGCCGCCCAATCGCAGGACGAGCCGTTGTTCCACGTGCCGCGGGTCGACTGGACGCGCACGTCCCGCCGTGTGCTGACCCTGGAACGGGTCGAGGGCATTCCGATCAGCGACAGCGCGCGCATCAGGGAAGCCGGGTTGGATACGCAGGATCTGTTGGCGCGGTCGGCCGCATCCTTCTTCAATCAGGCGTTCGAGCACGGCTTCTTCCACGCCGACATGCATCCCGGCAACATGTTCGTCGGCGAGGACGGCAGCCTGCTGCCGGTGGATTTCGGCATCATGGGGCGGCTCGACCGAAAGACGCGCCACTACCTGGCCGACATGCTGGTCGGGTTCCTCGATGGCGACTACCGGCGGGTGGCGGCCGTGCATTTCGAGGCGGGTTATGTGCCCGGCACGCAATCGCGCGAAGCCTTCGCCCAGGCGTGCCGGGCCATTGGCGAACCGATCCATGGCCGGCCGATGAACGAGATATCGCTGGCCAAATTGCTGGCCCAACTGTTCGAGGTGACCGAGCGGTTTCAGATGGAGACGCAACCGCAATTGCTGCTGCTGCAAAAAACCATGCTGGTCTCGGAGGGGGTGGGCCGGCGGCTCGATCCGGACACCAATATGTGGCTGCTCGCCCGGCCGTTGATCGAGGATTGGATGCGCGCCAATCGCGGCCCCGAGGCCCGATTGCGCGAGGCGGCGGCGGAACTCGCCGATCTCGCCCGCAAGCTGCCGGCGCTGTCGTCCCTGGTGGACCGGCTGTCCGAAACGGTAACGGCCGACGGGCTCCGGCTCCATCCCGACACGGTCGAAGGGCTGAAAGGCTCGAGCCAGGGCGGCGGCGGGCGGGGCTGGCTGCTGCTGACGGCGGCGGCGCTGGGGTTGATCATCGGTCTTCTGCTATGACCGAGCCGGCCTCTTAACGGCGGCTTTACGATGCTTCGGTAGAGTTTGCCTGTGCAACCCCGATTGGCGGCGCGGTGGACAAGCCTTGCGACCGGTGGTGGGGCGCACTAGGTTCAGTATCACAGTCTGTAAATGTAAAAAGCAGGAATCGCGGCGTGTTAAACGGGAAGCGCATTCTCCTGATTGTCTGCGGCGGCATCGCGGCGTTCAAATGCCTCGATCTGATCCGCCGGCTGCGCGAGCGGGGCGCCACGGTGCGCTGTATCCTGACCGAGGGCGGCAGCCAGTTCGTGACACCGCTGTCGCTGGCCGCGCTCTCGGAAGACAAGGTCTACAGCGATATTTTCTCGCTCACCGACGAATCGGAAATGGGCCATATCAACCTGTCGCGCGAGGCGGATTTGCTGATCGTGGCGCCGGCGACGGCGGACATGCTGGCCAAGATGGCCGCGGGCATCGCCGGCGATCTGGCGACTACCGCGCTGCTGGCGACCGACAAGCCGGTGATGACGGTGCCGGCGATGAACGTGCGGATGTGGGAACACGCCGCGACCCGGGCGAACGTCGCCACGTTGGATGCGCGGGGCGTGTTGCGGGTCGGTCCGGTCCAAGGCGACATGGCCTGCGGTGAATACGGCGAGGGACGCATGGCCGATGTGCCGGATATACTCGGCGCCGTCGAAAATTTTTTCGCCGCCGGGCCTCAGGCGGGACCGCACGGACGTCCTCTGGCGGGCCAGCGCGCGCTGGTGACCAGCGGCCCGACTCGGGAGCCGATCGATCCGGTGCGGTTTATCGCCAATCATTCATCGGGCAAGCAGGGCCACGCCATCGCCGGCGCCTTGGCCCGGCTCGGCGCGGAAACGATATTGGTGACCGGGCCGGTAGCTCTGCCCGATCCGCCGGGATTATTGGTCGTGCATATCGAGACGGCGCGCGAAATGCTGGCGGCGTGCAAGTCGGTGCTGCCGGTCGACGTCGCGGTGTGCGCGGCGGCGGTGGCCGATTGGCGGGTCAAGAAATCGGCCACGCAAAAAATGAAGAAGAACGGCGGCAAACCGGCGCCGCTCGAATTGACGGAGAATCCGGATATCCTGCGCACCTTGGCGCAGGCGTCGGGCAACCGGCGTCCCAAACTGGTCGTGGGCTTTGCCGCCGAGACCGAAAACGTGATTGAAAACGCCAAGAAGAAACGCCTCCGCAAAGGCTGCGACTGGTTGCTGGCGAACGACGTGTCGCCGGCCCAGGGCACGTTCGGCGGCGATTCGAATACGCTGCACCTGGTCAACGATGCCGGCGTCGAGGCGTGGCCGACGATGAGCAAAACGGCGGCTGCGGAGCGCCTCGCGCGTGCGGTTGCGGACCATTTCGCCGGGTCGCTTGACGATGGGCCGGGAGCCGCGGCCGACTCATGAAACCGGTCAGCGTTGCCGTTACACGGCTGCCCCATGGCGCCGATCTTCCCTTGCCCCGGTATGAGACGGCGGAGTGCGCCGGGCTCGACCTGTTGGCCGCTGTGGGCGAGGACGTCACCCTGCCGCCGGGCGGCCGGGCGCTGATTCCCTCCGGCCTGTCTATCGCGCTGCCGGCCGGGTACGAGGCGCAAGTGCGGCCGCGGTCGGGGCTCGCGTTGCGTGAAGGCGTGACCGTGCTGAATAGCCCCGGCACCGTCGATGCGGATTACCGCGGCGAGGTCGGTGTCATTCTGATCAATCACGGAGCCGAGGATTTCACCGTCACCCGCGGCATGCGGATCGCGCAAATGGTGGTGGCGCCGGTGACCCGCCTGGAATGGGAAGTCGTCGCGTCGCTGCCCGAAACGGCGCGCGGCGCCGGCGGATTCGGGTCTACCGGTACCGGCGGTTCGGACGGAAAAGACCGATGATGCGCCTGACCCGCAAACTCCGCTTCGCCATCGAGGCGGTGCTGGACATC